>JBJHAY010000084.1:0-11365 GCA_050485205.1 Gammaproteobacteria bacterium | reverse complement strand
TCCCGGAACCGGATATCCCTCCGGCAGAACCCAGCCATCGAGAGTCAGCAAGGCATTGACCAAGGCTTCCATGGCCCTGGATGGCTGCATGGTCGTGGATACGATCAGCTTCTGCTGCAGGGACCGGTCCTGACTGCCCATGACCTGGAAAGCGGCCGGCAATTCAAGCGCTGGAAAACCTTCGGGGATATCCTGGAAGAAGTTGCCACCATTGGCGAAGTAGCGTGCATGTTCCACGGGCATCTCGCCGCCAGTGGGCAATGGAGCCTGGCCACAGCCCACCATCAGCATGGTCAGAATGGCAGCGGGAAGAATTTTCAGTGCTCTCATCACGAGTTCTCTACAATCATCGAGAAAGACGAAGTGGTAAATTGAGTTGTTGTGCTTTTGTGCTTGGCAGGCTTGTAACCTCAGCGGCTAAGCAGGCGGAAATAAAGCTGATAGTTACCAGGCTGACGTGGCAATACACTTAACACACCCAGCAGATCCTGCCCGTCCTCCACCCTGGTCCAGACACTGCCGGCCACGCCTCCTGTATCCCAGTCGCCTTGCGCACTCCAGCCCTGGTCCTGCAGTTGTTGAGCGAAAAATGCCGCCACTTGCGCCGGACTCCAATTGATCCGCAGAGGTGCCCGGGCCAAGATGCCCTCCCCATCACTGCCCATGCCGGTGCCCGACGAGACATTGCCATAATCCGCCTCCCTAGGCAGTTCGAGCCGTGGCATATATTGCTGCTGGGCCATTCCCATGGATACTCTCATGGGGATGGCTGCTTCAGGCGACTGACAGCCTTGTCTGCCGCCCACGAAGGCATTCATGGGCGCCATGGACATGCTCAGATTGACGGTAATGGCCGGCGCCTGCTGCTGTACCAGCATACTCATGGTGCCATGCTCTTCGTGACAGAATTGGGTGGGGATATTGGCCGCCGGCCGACTGATGAAGCCGGTATTGGGACGGGCCAGGCCAGGATTGGGCATTTTCACCCAGTCCAGGGTTTCCATATGTGCATCAAATGCCGCCATGGCTTCTTCCATGGCGGCTTCGCTGCGCAACATCACAGTGACGAAGCTGCCCCGATCCGCGGCAGCTCTGACTTCGAAGATTACCGGTACTGTCCGCAGGGGAAACCCGGGAGGGATATCCCGTGAAAGGGTGACACTGCCCCCCATCAACTGCTCAACCACATCCAGGGGAACACTGTCGCCAAAGGGTTCCGCCGCAGAAATGGGGCCAGCCCAGACCACCAGGAGTCCCAGTACCGCCATTGTGCACTTGTTGATCTTGTTCATGCCGGTTCCTCCTTGTTCTATTGTCACTCCACTTCTTTCTGCCGCCTTTTGTTTGACGCTTTTTTTCAACTCATTTACTCAAGTCACTTATTCGACTTCCCTCAGTGCCACCCGCACTTCATATTCGTCCCTGTCGATGGGCAGTACCAGTAAGCGCAAATCCATATTCATATTCATATCTGCATCAGAGCGTAACCAACGCCCACCAGCAGCCTTGCTGCCGACCCAGCGGTTCACCCGGCGCCAGCCCAATTCACTCAACTGTGGCTCGAAATGGGCCAGAGTGTCGCTCAATGAACGTCCTTGCGCTGCAATTCTGATGTCATCCTCCACCAGTCCTTGACCACCACTCAGAGCTCTGATGAGAGCCAGTGGCTGCCGCACCTCACCCGGCGGCACCAGTGTCGGCAGGAAAGCACCCAGCACTGCCCTGGCAGGTGGCGCCCCCACCACACCTCTGCTTCTGTCATCCATATCGGCACAGCTCAGAGTCTGGCCTGTCAGCCCAGCACGGCGCAGGTAAACCCGATTTTCAAGGCCATCCTGCCCTCTCACTTCCAGCAGTCTGTATGAGTCATGGCACAGCATGACTGGCTGGCCACTGACGCCGGCGGGCAATACGAAACCCCGCTCCTGTTGCACCTGGTTCATCACCTGCCAACCGGCGCCCAACAGATCATCAACGATGGCCTCCTGAGCTTCGGCGCCGCTCAGATTGGTGCGCAGCAATACCCGCTGTTGGAAGGTCTCGGCAAAAGAAGCCATGATCCGGGTTTCCGGTGGCAGCGTCAGTGGGGGGAAATCCGTGGGAAAGGCAGCGGGCAGGTACTCACCTTCCGGTGCCAGAAAGCGGAATAGATCAAGAGGAATGCCAGTATCAAATTCGGTCGCGGCGCGGGATTGACCGATCATCAGGATGATGAGCGCCGGAATGGCCAGGACAACAAGCAACCTTGAGACATTATGCATCACAACCTCCCTGGAACTCGCATAACCTGGCGTTCTGATGCAACGCCTGGCTAAACTTTAACCACCTTGTCGGCCGATGGCAAGCTCTCATGCTTTCCTTTGCATCGAAACACGATAGTTGATTTCCATCAAGGCATGCCCCCTAAGGTGCCAGGAGCCCCCATCAGCCCCACATAAAACTTGATTCAAAAAAAGATGTGGTTTACGTTATCGCAGTTTCGAAAGGGGGGGCGCCACAATAAAACCAACAGTCCCTGGCAGGGGTGTAAACCTCGAACATACGCGGTCCCTGTTCTGCCTGCGATAACTACAGCCTATTATTAATAGTAGAGGTATCAAGGCCGGGATCGATCCGGCATATCTTGGATTGGGATAATTGAAATGGGTTTACTACATTGGTTTGAAGAATCGGGCCTGGGCATCTACATTCGAGAGAGTGCCTGGGGCTTTGCAATCGCCCTGTCGATCCACGCCGTGGGACTCGCCATGGTGTTGGGTGTGGTGCTGGTCGTGAACCTGCGTATTCTGGGTCACGTCAAGGAAATACCGGTGCTATCCTACAGCGGCCTGTTTGGCGCGGCCTGGGTTGGTTTTGTCATCAATCTATTATCGGGATTGGCACTGTGGTCCGCGCACGCGGAGCGCTACACTTCACAAGGGGTTTTCATCCTCAAACTCAGCTTGCTCGCCATCGGCGGCATCCTGATGAAAGTCCTGATGAACAGCGTCAGGGCCGGAGATGACGAAATGAAGATCAAGACCATCTCCGCTTTATGTATATCTTGCTGGTTGGGCGCTGTGATCACTGGCCGCCTGATGGCCTATTTTTAAGGAGGATGCCCAATGATTGCTGATTTTCTCGCCTGGAGCGCCGATACCTGGCTCGGTCTTTTCATGCGCAACACCTTTTGGGCCTGGCCCTTCATGGAGAACCTCCACTTCATCGGCCTGGCGGTGATGTTTGGCGCCCTGCTGGCCATCGACCTGCGCGTCATCGGCGTGGCCAAGTACATTCCCATGAAGTGGGCCATGCATCTGATCCCCATGGTATTGGTGGGCTTTTCCATCAACCTGCTGACCGGCATCGCCTTCTTCGCCGGCTCCCCATCCCAGTACTTCTACAATGTCGCCTTTCAGTGGAAGATGGTGCTGATTGTGATGGCAGGCATCAATGCCTTGTGGTTCTGGTTTGGAGAACACGCCAAACTGGTGCAATTGGCTGACGGAGAAGATGCCGACTTCCAGGCCAAGATCATTGCGGGCCTGTCCCTGGTGATCTGGACTGTTGTCATTATTCTGGGTCGTCTGTTGCCGTACTTCTGATGCACTAGCAACGCCACGAAATTTGTCAAAGCAAGAAACAAAAAAGGCCGATCCCATGATCGGCCTTTTTGTATGCGTCTTCTCCATGTCGCGAGCAAGGCTCGCTCCTGCCGGGGGACCTCTGTGTGATCACGCCATGCCGCTTACCAACCACCACGACCTGGGCCGTAGTCCGGCTCCCAGCCTGTGGGTTGATCATCGGGCAGGTTGTAGAGCACCGCATGGATTTCCTGAATCATGCCCCCCTTCACCACAAAGAATTCCGCCACCAAACGATCATTGCGAGGGCCTGCCGGCATATCCTGGGGGCCGTCCTGCATCCCAAAACGCACGATGGAAAGGACAATACCCCGCTCTTCATCCACCACTGGGTAGCGCCGGTCCCAAATGTTGCGACCCCTGAAGCGCCCCTCATCGAAGGCTGAATTGGGGGTGACCAACACGCCGTCCCGCACCATCCCCGTGGTCTGGAAACCGTTCTCTATCCGCTTCACGTCAGGCAGCATGTCGGCGCGCTTGTAGGCGGGGGTGCCATTGGTCTGGAAAGCGCGCCAGTAGCTTTCGGCGGCGGCGATCAAGCGGTAATAACTGTCCTGTTCAGCCTCGGGGATGGCAAGTGTCAAGTAAGGCGATACTTCAGTCAGGGTATCTGGGTCCCAAAGATTGTCGGCCTCACCCTCGTGGGCACGCACCACCTCCACTTCCGTGATGGCAGCTCCCTGCACTCGGAGCCTGACCATCAGCATGGTTTTACTGCCATCGTCATTTTGCACCACTGCCACTGTGGCGGTGTCTCCCCGGCGCTGATTGACGATGTCCCAGCGATAGATGGCCTCATTCGCGTTGGACCAAAAAGTGCTCTCCAGGCTTCCAAGACTACCGTTGTTGGTTACCTTTACTTCCTGAGCCAAGGGCACGCTGCTAGCGTCACCCGACATCAACGCAGTGAGATAAACATCCACATATGCCGTGAGACAAGCCCTGTCACACTGACTCTGGGCCATGACGATCATCGGCTGTACAAGCAGTATCAGCAAAGTCCATTGGATGATGGTTTTGATCATGGTGCTCCCCTTTTTTATTTATTTTGGGCCTTGATGGCACAAGGCAAGCCCCATCGGCTTGCCTTGCCAGTAAGCAGTACGCTTGCGGGCAGGATGACGCCTTTCCCACAGCCTTGATGCCAATCTATTGCGCCAGGTGATCAAACACCAGTGATGATACCAGTGGCATCTGCCCAGCCATCGACTTCAATTCCCACCTTGTCCAACACGGTGAGGTGAAGGTTGGCCAGCGGTGTTCGTGCCGGCAGATCCAGATGCTGCCCCCCCAGCTTCACGCTGCCACAGCCACCGCCCACCAGCATATTGGGTACGGGGTAGTTGTTGTGCATGTCGCTGTTGCTCATGTTGGATCCATACATGAAGATGGAGTGGTCAAGCAAGCTACCATCTCCATCGGGGGTATTGGCCATCTTGTCGAGGAAGTCGGCAAAACGTTCCATGTGGTATTTCTGGATCAACACCAGTTTGCGCAAGCGTTCCAGATCATTGGCGTGATGCGACAAGGGGTGGAAGGCGTCCGGCACGCCAATGTGGTTATAGGTGCGATTGGTCCCCTCTGACACCATGAGGAAAGACGCCACACGGGTCAGATCCGCCTGGTATGCGAGGGCGATCAAGTCAAACAGCAGGCGCACCTGCTGATCAAAGTCATCCAGTTCTCCAATGGGCGCCTGGGGTACGTCGATGGCACTCAAGTCACGGGCTGCTGACATTTGCACGCGGCGCTCGATTTCCCTGACCGTGTCCAGATAGCTTTCCAACAATACTTTGTCACCATGGCCCAGTTGTCCCTGCAAGGCCTTGGTGCGCTCGGATATCAGATCGAGGATGCTGGCCTTCTGACGAATCACAGCCTCGCGCTCCTCGGCATTATCCCCCTCCCCAAAGAGTTGGATAAAAACCTTGCGCGGGTTGTATTCCATGGGCAAAGGTGAATTGGCGTTCCGGAACGACAGCGTGGAACTGTAGAAGCAACCGCCACCGCCTCCACAGGCTGCCACCTGAATGGTGGTCTCAGAGGCCAGCTCAAGGGATGGCAAGGCAGTTTCCTGTCCGATACCGCGGGCAATGACCTGGTCCAGGGTAGCCGTCATATTGGCACTGGGCGAGCCGGTCTCCGGCCTGACGCCACTGAGCCATGTTGCGGGATTCAACGTGTGTACGGATCCGGCACTGGCAGCATTCTCCAGATTGCCGAATGATGTTACGTAATGCTTGTATTTTTCCAGCGGAGACATGATCGGGCTGAGCTTGAAGCTCTCACCGGCGCCACTGGGTGTCCAACTGTCCAAGGCTGGGCCGTGGGCTGTATTGCCCATGATGGCGCCATGAGGGATGTAGAAGAAGCCAGTACGCATCTTGGGCACGGCGGCAGTCTGAGCCAGGGCAGTGCCAGCCGGGATCATCGCATCCAACAGTGGCAAGGCCACCGCGACACCTGCGCCCCGCAATACGGTTCGGCGGGAAAGATGCTTCTTGGTCAGGAACATATTTGCTTCCTCATAAAAACAATTGTCTCTATTATCAATTAGATACGAGACTCACAAGATTGTTCCCCTAAACTGGCAGCAAACCTGCGATGTCTTTGCCTCGGGACTATTAGAGGCGCCCTTAAGATAACCCCACCAGAGGAGCGAAGTCCACCATTGGGGACCCGGTCTCAAAGCCTGCTCGGCGGGAAGCAAGCATCCGCTTGCATGAAAACAAGAAGAGAGGTGAGGGGATGGTGCCGCTTATCTGATTCGAACAGATGACCTGCCGCTTACGAAGCGGATGCTCTACCAGCTGAGCTAAAGCGGCGCCGGGCCCGGGCTGAATTCTGCCACACATATAAATACTCCCCCATGGCCTGGGGCCATGAGGGAGTAGATTTTCCGCAGTTTGCCGGATCAGGGAACGATCGGGCTGCTGCGATCAACCGATGAGGCTTCCTGTCCTACCATCAATTCATGAGCGTAGTTGGCCTGCTGGCAAACGTACTCGAACAGTTCGACGCCTGAGTTCCAGCGCAGATTGAATCCGCCTTCCCAACTTGCAGTGTAGGCCTTGGGGTCGGTTACCGTGATTCTGTAGTCGATGGTTCCCTCGGCGGTGCGCGTGAAACGCTCCAGGGTATGCATCTCTTCGGTATGAGGCAACCCACGCCGATCCAGCCAGAAATCCTCGTTGTAGCCGACGGTGTCCACCACCAGGGTATCACCTTCCCACCAACCGATGGAGTGTCCATAGTTGCTGGGCTCGATGTTATCCGGATGTTGGCGGCCATCCATATGCACTGTACGGAAGGTGTGAGGCCCACCAATGTCGAAGATGTAGAGCTTGCCCATTTCCGGCAACTCGACAAATTCGACTCCATAAGGTGTCAGGAACTGACGCGCCGCGCCGGAAGCCTTGCAGCGGGCGTGAGGCTCGAGCTCATGTACCTGCCTGGCATCATAGAGTGCGCGAGCCCATGGCTTGAACGGCACCACATCAACCGGTGCGATGGGATCCAGAATACCGAACACAGGGGTCCAGACTCCCTTGTCCTGGGGTGTGGCGCCTTGCAGCAATACCCGGCCATCCGCATTTCTGGGAGCAGGCTCCGTGGAAGGCGGAGCCGGCTGCGCCAGGGCGTAGCTGGCCACCAGCGCCGTGGCAACGGCACTGGCGGTTTTAAGCAGTTTGAAACCCATGATCAATTCCCCTGACGAATACTGGAGTCTGCATCCAGGGTTTGTCCGGGACGGCCACCAGTGGCGGCAACAGTCACGCTGCGGGCATTCACACGGGGAGTTCCATTGCGGGCCAGATAGCCATCAACATTGATCTCAGTGCCGATCTGCAGGGTGTCACGGCGCCAGCCGTTGCGTTGCAGGCCGTGGGGAGGGCCCATCTCGGCACCCCAGTTGGTGACCTTGCCTTCCTCGTCACGCACGTTCAGGTAGATCCACACGTGGGGGTTGGTCCACTCAACCTTGGTGACGATGCCGGTCAGCTGAATTGGCTTCTCGGAATCGAACTCAGCCACGAAAGAGTGGTGGGCGTAGGCACTGCCGGCGATCAAAAGCATTCCGGCAGCGATCAGTTTGAACAAGTTGGTAGTTTTCATCTCATCATCTCCTCACTAATTACTGCCTGTTGTGTTGGCAAAAATGTACCGGCATATCCTCGCCGTCAACCCAGCCAAGCGTCCAGCTTACTGTCCATGGCCTCGTATATGCGCCGGGGTCGTTGATAGTAACCTGATACTGCATGGTATCAAAGTCAGTCCTGGTGAAGCGTTCTTCCATCTCCAACCTTTCGGTATGGGGCAGACCACCATTCGAGAACCAGAAGTCTTCGTTGAAACCCGTCGTGTTCACTACCAGGGTATCACCCTCCCAGCGTCCACGGGAGCGGCCATAGTACAGGGGGTTGTCATCATCCCCACCAACTTGGCCCATCTGTTCCCTGTTGTCTAGATATATGATCCGGAAATTGCGATTTCCACTTCCTACCAGAACAAAGACACGTTGATTTTCCTTGTCTTCCAGGAGTTGGAAGCCCAGTTCAGACTGATACTGCCGGGGTCCACCTGGCGGTTTGCAGTTCTGAAACATCGGGTCGTCCTGCAGGAACCGCTGCTGGCGATACCTGTACAAGCCCAATGCCCAGGTCTGGAATGGGGCTACACGGGCTGCATCATCCACGTTACCCAGCATCCCATAGCGGTCAACCTGTACATTGACGCCGTCCTCCATCAGCACGGTCTTGCTGGGGAAGCCCCAGTAACCATCCTGGTTGGGACCGGTAATACCCAGGGCAACCTGACCATCGGGCCAGCGTGGAGCGGGGCGACCAGTGGATGGGCGCTCACGTTGAACATTGACAGTATAGACAGCGCCAGCACCGGCTTTGTTCACCACGGAACCCCAGATCTGTCTGGTGCCATCACGCGCCAGCATGCCTTGCACACTGACTTCGTCACCAGGCTTGAGGGATTCACCATCCCAACCATTTGCTCGCAGGATAACCGGACTTTCCAGCTCCACCGCCCAATTTTCAATACCATCAGGGCCGCTTACATTGACGAACACATGGGTATGCGGGTTGCGCCAGTCAACATAGGTGACACGGCCATTCAGGGTAGTTTGCTGCTCACTGTCGAACTTGCCCAGGATCGGGTGATGTGACATCACACTCCCTGCTCCAGTCATCAGCAGGGAGGCGCATGCCACCGGCAAAACGAGTCGTTTCAATAATGAGTTTTTTTTCATGGGATCACTGCCTGACTATCTCGAAATGACCGCTGGCATTGTCGCGCTGCCAGGTACCCACCACAGCCCTGTTGGGCAGTTCAAGGCGCTCGATCTTGCCACTGATGACGTAGCCGCCACCTTCGATGGTGATTGACCAGTCATCGGGATTGAGGTTGGCATTGCTGACCTGAATATTGTCAGTGCCAGGATTGATGATGCCAGTGATGTTATTGCCATCCCAATCCAGTACCATCAGTACGTTCTCGTCATGGACCTGATTGGACGCCCATACGCCAATCCAGGAGCCTTTCATCGGGTGGCCTTCCTGAGCGGTGGTGATGGGCATATAGGCCAGTGCCGCAGTGACAGCCATGGCTTTGAAGATAGATGAACGCATGCTTGATTATCCCCCTTACAGGTATCTTTGACTTTGACAGACTTGCGCCTGGGGCGCTGTTTTGCGCGAGGCTATCATTTTCGCATAGCGAATACCATAACCAGGCGCCGCTGGATTTTGCACCCTGACCCGCCACTCTATGGCCTTCTCTTGGGTCGGCAGGCGCGAGAACTCACCTGCTCCAGTACAATGGCGTCATATTAAACATTATTTTCAGGCACTTGCAATGCCGAATCCACTCTCGAAAAATCCACATTCTTTACACATTTCGCCTGTGCCAGAGACGCTCTTCAACCTCATCCTGATACACCTGATCCCAACAAGGATTGTTGCAGACTGGAATAATTTCTAAAATCCGCGGTTTTTCCGGACGCAAAACCATGAATCACACGTTTCTCGCCCAACAGGGCATACCGCTTCCGGGCAGCGTCGAGCACAATGAATTGTGCAGAAAAATTGAAGTCATTCGCGCCGAGGACAAGCGCCGTATTCACAACTTTCGGTTCCAGACCCGGGAATACTGGCTGAAACAGCAGGAAACCCCCCGTCCGGCCTGGCTGAACTGGATTGGCCTGTTGTTGACCAGGGCCACCAACAATCCACTTTATTTACCTGCCATTGACTCCGGCAAGGACTCAGTCAACAGCGAAGCCATGCGCCTGCTTCACCTTGGTGCCCGGGGGATGCCCGTGCCTCCAGTGGTGGCACGGGGTGATGGCTGGTTCTTGATTCCAGGCATGGGGACTGCAATTCGTGATTTGCTGCGGAACCCGGCAAGCCCTGAATCTTTCAGGCAGCAACTCATGATTCAGGCAGCAGGCGCGCTTGGCCGCTTGCACGCCGGGGGCTTCTGGCATGGCAAACCCACCTTGCGCGACATGATCTGGGATGGCGAGCAAATCTGGTATGTTGATTTCGAGGAAGATCCGGGGGCCATGTTAAGCCCTGATCAATGCATGGTGCGCGACTGCATGTTCATGCTTTACAGTCTTTGCCGCTATCTGGATCCTGGCGATCCTGTGCTCCAGGATGCTCTCGATGCCTATCGGGATGCCGCGCCGGTCCATGTTTGGCACGGTGCTCAGACCCTGGCACGTGGCATGAACTTCTCATTTTACGTGTGCAGCACTCTGAGGCGCCTGCCAATCCGGGATATCCGGCAGACCCACGCCATGCTCAGCTTGCTGCGTCGCGCCTAGCCCCATCAGGCTTGCCTTGACCGATGCCCAAGGCAGTCGACGGAAAGTCTGCTGTAACTTTGGGGCTAAGGATAGGCGCGATAGAGGGTCAACCCACCCTGCCAAGCGCTGCCAAGACCACTATCAATCTGGCCCACAGGCACCATGGGGGAAACCAATCGCTGCTGGAACAGGCGGCCAGCTCTGAATTCGGCCTGCCATCCCAATCCCAGATCACGCCCCAGGTAGACCTCACTCAACCAGGCGGCGTGCCGCAAAAAACCATCTCCTGCCACTTCATCGCGCACCTGCCAACGATTTCCCGCCGGCGCCAGGCGCAGCCCCGTGTGCCAATCCGCGGCCAAGCGGGCATCAATCCTGGTATCCGGGAAACCAGCCAGAACCGACCATCTCCCCCACTCCCCGGTCCAGCGCAGCGTGGGGTAAAGACTGTATGAGCCAAAGCGGGTATCGGCGCAGATGCCTGCCTGCCATCCCCCATCCCACGCCTGCCCGAGGTTCCTTACCAGCGCGAAATTAGGCTGGACCGCCCCCGCCTTGATGCCACTGGGACGCTTGATCAGATTGGAAGAGGCCGCCACGGCGGGTGCAAGCCGCAGTTGCCAGGATTGGCTCAACAGCGATGAAACATCCAGAAGGTAGACAAAGGTATGTAAGTGACCATTACCAGCCAAACGTCTGGCGTCCGCTCCCACCTGCGCAGCCATTGGTTGCTTGCTGTCGAGAATGTCATATCGATAGGAAAAACCACTCCTGGGCCGGGTACTGCCACTACCCGGCACACGTGCGAGACTCCGGCTCGACCAGGCGGCTTCCACGCCTTCGTGTGAATCAAAAGTCGCCCCTCCAACACGGGCTAGGGAAGCCTGCCAGAGATCATGCTCTACAGGAGGTGGACAGA
>JBJHAY010000083.1:0-11380 GCA_050485205.1 Gammaproteobacteria bacterium | reverse complement strand
CCACGGAAGTGTGAATGGGCTTGTGCAGCACACCGTGCTCGGGCTTGCCTTCGCGGTCGGCGTGCAGGGCGCTGCTGGTGAAATGCTTCTTGTCCATTGCCAGTTACCGGGGTGACTGTGAGCGAAAGGACTGCGGATCATACTCCCTAGGGGCGGGATTCTCAAACCTTCCGTGGTAGTACCAAGTTTCTTCCCGCCCTGCTGTGGCAGTGAGTACCCCCTGCGATTCCTGCCCCCTGTAGGAGCGAGCCCTGCTCGCGACTTGTGGTTCTAGTTGGCCTCAGTGGCTTGTGCTGTGATACAGGCTTGGTGGTTTGTCTGTTATGCGGGATTAGTGGTTTATCTGTAATGCAAGCTTAGTGGTTTATCTGTAATGCAGGATTAGTGGCTTGGCCGTGCATCGGGGGGCTTGTGCAAAAATCGCCGTGAACCCATCCATGGGGGCTCCGGCTGCGACATCCTGTCGCAGACGGTTAAGGCACAAGCCCCCCGACGCCCGGCTCATAACTTCAGCGCTGTTGGACGTTAACTTGCTGTAGCCAAAATCTACAGCAACCAAAATCTACAGCAACCAAAATCTACAGCAACCAAACGCTACAGCAACCAAACGCTACAGCAACCAAACGCTACAGCAACCAAACGCTACAGCAACCAAACGCTACAGCAACCAAACGCTACAGCAACCCAAAGCGCAACAGCCCTGAAGTCAGAGGTGCTGGGTGTTGGGGAGGGGGTGGCAAAACGCTCTGCCGCATGGATGCGGCAGGCGAGTCCCCATGGATGGGTTCACGACGCTTTTGACACCCCCTCCCCAATACCCAGCACCAAGCCACCAATCTTGCATAACAGAAAAGCCACCAAGCCACCAACCTTGCATCACAGAAAAGCCACCGAGCCAGAAACAGGCCTACAGCTGCCACTGAGCCAGAAACAAGCCACCAGTCGCGAGCTACAGGCTAGGATCAACAAGGCAATCTTCGCTGCTACAGGGGAGCTTGGCTCAGCTCGGGAAGGTGGCGCAGGGACCAGATCACGGGGAGTTCTTCGATCTGGCTGGTGATTTCCTCCAGGCGCTGGCGAAAAAGCGGTGTGTCGATACCACCATAGATGGACAGGAATTCCTCTTCACTGATGCCGTCATCCGGCCCCACCAGGGGCATGTACTCGGTTTCATCCCTGGCGTCACTCATCAACCGCTGCAGGCGCCGCGCCATGTTCTGGTCCTGGCTGCCCAGCCGGCCCAGGGTTTGTCCAGCTAGATTGGCGGTCATGTCGGAAAAGCTGAAGCCGGATTCATAGCGGGCATCATGCATTTCCTTGTACACCGAGAGGATGTCGGCAACATTGGCCCCGGCGGAAGCAGCGATGGCGGCGGAGACCACCAGGTGTTGTGGCAGGTCGTGGCGTGACTCGATCTGGACGCTCAACTTGCGCGGCGCTGTATAGTATATGCCTTGGGGAGCGGGCCCCAGCAGGTCTGTGAGTGTCAGATCGGTAAGATAGACAGTCATGGCGGTGAGCAGGGCGCGGTTTTCCATCAGTGGGTCATGCCCCAGGTGGCTTTGTGCCAGGGCGGTGCCGAACAGGGGTTGCAGGAATTCGTGCAGGTCGGCTCGCCGCTGTGAGCTGGGAAAGCGGGAGACGATTTCCCGGATCTGGGACTGATAGAACAGCAGCCTGTCGCGTTCTTCATCGCCAATGAAAAGCTGCCGCGCCTGCAGGCGGATGTTGTCGAGACGCGCTTCTTCCCAGTTGAAGATGAACTCGACCCTGCCTTCATCAAGGCTGATGGCGTCAACGGTATCGGCCAGTGACAGCAGGAAACGGTAATTGTTGTCCTCCTCCAGGTACTCCGCGCCCAGAGCCAGCAGGCTTTCCAGCAAGGATCCAGGGATGTCCACGGGGCCTAAGTCAAGGTTCGTTATGGACAGGGTGTTGTCCTGCCCGGTCAGGGAAACGCCCAGATTTAAATATCTGCCCAACTGTGTGCCTGGTACCGGGATACTGAGAGCAACATGGGCCGTGCCACTTTGAATCTTGACGTTGCCGGTGGCGCCTGCCAGTTGAGGGATGTTACCCAGTGAGTAGTTGAGGAGGGCGTTGACCTCATCCTCGCTGAGTTTTACCGATTGCACCCCGGCGGCGCGGGCGGCACGGCGGGGGTCATGGTCGATCAGCAGTTGCTGGATTTCCACCAGGCGGTCCTGATCCGTGAGCACGGTCTGACCCGCCACCGGCTCGCGTTCGATCGCCAGCATCAGCACCACCACTGGCACGCTCAGCACCAGCAGCAGTCCAAGCAGGATCGTAGTGAGTGGTTTCGGCATTGTTCAAGACCCAGGTATGTCGAGGGATTATTATGCGCTATCATGCGCCGGTGGCAAATGCTATTTGGAGGTCGGCAATGGGTTCTATCCGTCGAGGGTTGCTGCTGGGATTGATACTCCTGGTGGTGGGTTGCGCCGGTAACAGGGCCGCCCAGGAAGAGGCTGCGCGGCTGGCAGAGGCTCAACGCCAGGCTGAGTTGCAGGCGGAAATGGAAGCCCGACAGGCGCGGGAAGCCGAGGAAGCCCGCCAGCGCGAGTTGGCTGAGCAACGCCGCCGTGAGGAAGAGGCCGCCCGGGCTGCCGAGGAAGCGCGCCGCCGCGAGGAAGTCGCCCGCCGTGAAGCCGAGGAGGAGGCCCAGCGTCAGGCCCGTTTGCAAGAGCAGCGCCGCCGCGAGGAACAGGCGGCCCGTGCCGCCGCGGAGCAGGCCCGCTTGCAGGCCCGTGCCGAGGAACTGCGGGCGCGGCTGGGGCAGGTGAATACGCAGGTTGCCAATCTGGAGGCTGCCAATGTCGCCCTGCAGGGTGCTGTGGAGGTTGCGGAGGATCTGGTGGAGGCCTTGAGCGGGGAACAGGAGAAATATGCCAACATCGACCCAGCAACGGGCGAGCCCCAGCAAGCGTTGGACAAGGCAGGCATCGAAGCCCTGGAGGCGGAAAAAGCCCGCCTGGAGCGAGAAGCCGAAGCCTTGTTGGGGAGGCAGTAAGTGAGTCGGATTCTGGACTTGTCCCAGGCCCGGGAACGTCATCGTCACAAGCGCAAGGAAGCCAAGGTCAGCGCGCTGCGCGATGCCTTGGCCGCCGCTCGCGGCGAGCAGGCCGCAGACCCGGTCAAAGAGATAAAGTCGTTTTTCAAGCGTGACAAGGAGCCTTCTCCACCCAGGCGGCGTTGAGCGCTGAAGTCCTTCGCGGACAGGCTCAGGGCTGGTGGCCGGGGAATGGAATTGACAGGCAAGTATTGATTAAAAAAACCGGCGCATGCGCCGGTTTTTTTATGGCTCGCGGGTAGGGGAATCGCGGCTTTGTTTGTCCAGATCGATATGTTACAGTGCCTCGGCTTATTTTTCTGGCAATCAATCCCTCCGGGAGTCTGAGCCTGGAGCGAAGCTGGTTTAATGATCACCACAAGGGATCGTCCGTGACCTGGTCAAGGCGTGGGCGACAGATAACAAAAGCGGAGAGAATTAAATGGCAGTATCCATATATCTGATTGTGTTGCTCGCCCTGCTGGGAATTGGAATCGCTTTTTTCTACATGAAAAAAGTCACCAGCATCCCCCTGGACCTGGGGCTGAACAAGGAGCAGGCTGACAGGCTCCGGTTCATTCATGGCGCCATTGCCGAAGGGGCCATGGCCTTCCTGAAGCAAGAGTACAAAGTCCTTACCATTTTCATGCTGGCCTTCGCCGCCGTAATTGCCTTGCTGGTGGATGACCACCATACCGAAAATGTCAGCGAGGGCATCTACACCGCCGTGGCTTTCCTGTTTGGAGCCTTGATTTCAATTATTTCCGGCTATGTGGGCATGAAAGTGGCCACGGCCGGCAATGCCCGCACCACGGTCTCCGCCCGCAACAGTCTTTCCGATGCCTTCGTGGTGGCGCTCAATTCAGGCGCGGTGATGGGTTTTGCCCTGGTGGGGCTCGCCACTCTGGGTCTGGCGGTGATTTACCTGGTGATGGAAATGCTGCTGGGCAGTGAAGTACCCACCAATGTGCTGATGGAAATCATTGCCGGCTTCGGTCTCGGGGGGTCTTCCATTGCCCTCTTCGCCCGTGTCGGTGGTGGTATCTTCACCAAGGCTGCCGATGTCGGCGCCGACCTGGTGGGCAAGGTGGAAAAGGGCATCCCCGAGGATGACCCCCGCAATCCTGCGGTGATCGCCGACAATGTGGGTGACAATGTCGGTGACGTTGCCGGCATGGGCGCCGACTTGTTCGGCTCCTGCGCCGAGAGCACCTGTGCCGCCCTGGTGATCAGCGCCCTGGCCTTCGGCACCAATATAGATGCCCTGATGTATCCCATCATGATTTCGGCAGTGGGGATTCCCGTGAGCCTGATCACCAAGATGATGGTGACGGTAAAGACCGAGGCTGATGTCGGGCCGGCACTAAAAAAGCTGCTGATGATTTCCAGCGCCATCATGGCGGTGGTCATGTACTTCGTCACCATGGCGATGATCCCTGACAGCTTCGTGATCAACAACGCCGAGTACACCAATATGGGGGTTTACTGGTGTTTCCTGTCCGGGCTTGTCGCCGGTCTAGCCGTGGGCCTGCTGACCGAGTACTACACCTCTGATGCCTATGCCCCGGTGCGGGAAGTGGCCAAGTCCTGCGAGACCGGTGCCGCCACCAACATCATTTTCGGCCTGGCATTGGGCTACAAGAGTTCGGTACTGCCCTACCTGGCGATTGCCGTCAGCATCTTTGTCTCCTGGCAGTTGGCGGACATGTACGGCATTGCCATCGCCTCCCTGGGCATGCTGGGCACCCTGGCGGTGGCCCTGACCATTGATGCCTACGGTCCGGTGGCCGATAACGCGGGCGGCATCGCCGAGATGGTGGGCCTGGAGAAGGAAGTGCGGCAGCGTACCGACGTGCTGGATTCCGCCGGTAATACCACTGCCGCCATCGGCAAGGGCTTTGCCATCGGCGCGGCGATCCTCACATCCCTGGCGCTGTTCGGCGCCTTCCTCACCCACTCCCAGAACTTGCTGCGGGAAAGGATGAATGAGCCTGCCTATGATCTGCTGAGTACCATCAACCTGCTGGACCCTGTGGTCTACACCAGTTTGTTCATTGGCGCGGTGCTGCCCTTCCTGTTTACCGCCATGACCATGAAATCAGTGGGCGCGGCGGCGTTTGACATGATCGAGGAAGTGCGGCGTCAGTTCCGGGAAATCCCCGGCTTGATGGAAGGCACGGGGCGCCCGGATTACGCCCAATGCGTGGCAATTTCCACCAAGGCAGCCCTGCGCGAAATGATCGCCCCCGGCGTATTGATCATGGGCACCCCCCTGGTGGTGGGCTTCCTGTTCGGCGTGCCGGCGGTGGCTGGCGTGTTGGCAGGTTCTCTGGTGGCTGGTGGTGTACTGGCCATTTCCTCCTCCAACAGTGGGGGGGCCTGGGACAATGCCAAGAAATACATTGAGGCTGGCAACCTGGGTGGCAAGGGTTCCGAGGAACACAAGGCCGCGGTGGTGGGAGACACTGTCGGTGACCCGCTCAAGGATACTTCCGGTCCCTCTCTCAATATCCTGATCAAGCTGTCAGCGATTCTGAGCCTGGTGTTCGCGCCCTTCTTCGTGAACTACGGAGGCGTTCTGCTCTGAAACCGGCCGCGCTGCTGATATGGGCAAATAGGCCGAGGATACGGGAAAACCGCTGACCAATCTTTTTCGTAACAGGCTGCTGGAAATCAGCAGCCTGTTAAAATGAAAAGGTTCGATCCCTGGTCTTATAGGTCATCATTGCAAAGTATCGGAGGCGCGGCATGTCAAAGGCAATTCGCGGATTATTGGTGGGCATGGGCAGTACTGTCTGTGCCGTGGCGTCCCTGACTGCGGGGGCGGATATCACTTTCATTGGCGGGGGCTATGCCCAGAGTTGCTCATCCGCCGCCCATGCGGTCGGCAGTGTCAACCGCATGGAAGTGACCGGTTCACGCCTGGGCATCTCTCCCATTGAAATGTGTACTCTGGCCATCACCGACGGAGGACTGACCGGCAGTGAACTGGCCGCCAGTTACGTCAACCGGGGAGTGCTTTACTTTGCGCGCGGAGCCCTGGACAGCGCCCTGGCCGATTTTGACCATGCCGTGCGCATCGCGCCCAGGTTGGGGGATGCCCATGTCAACCGGGGCTATACCCTGGTGGCCCTGGAACGTTGGGCTGAGAGTGTGTCGGCCTTTGACACCGGGATTGCGCTTGATCCACCGCAGCCTGAGCGGGTCTACTTCAATCGCGCAATTGCTCATGAGGAAATGGGCAATCTGCGAGAGGCCTATCGTGACTATCAGCAGGCTGCGGAACTTGCCCCGGAGTGGGATGAACCCAAGCTGGAACTGGAGCGCTTCATCATTCCCTGAACTCATGGATGGGGTTGGCCCTGGAAATACTGGAAGAAATGTGAAATTCCCAGTATTTCAACTGGTTGCATTGGCCATTCAGCTGATGGCCTTACATCCGTGTGCTGCTTGTCAACTCTGCAATTTCAAGTGTCGGATTAATTGCAGTCTGTTAATCACGAGTGCCAACTCCCTTCCCCTGTATAATCATCATTTGTTTTTCGCGCTGCCATGAAAGTACTGGGTTGCCAGTGCTGGCAGCGTGATCTCACGCCCATGCCGAGAGTCAATACTATGAGCAGTCAGAAAATCCGCCCCAATCCCAATTCCAACTTGAGCGCCATTGAGAACATCGTGGTGGTGTCCTCGGGCAAGGGCGGGGTAGGCAAGTCCACCACCGCGGTCAACCTGGCATTGGCCTTGCATCGGCAGGGCGCCCGGGTGGGGCTGTTTGACGCCGATATTTACGGTCCCAGCCAGCCCACCATGCTGGGTGTGAAGGACGGCGTGAGACCACGGGTGCTGGCTGGCAATCAGATGGTACCGATCGAAGTGCATGGCATCCGCAGCAACTCCGTGGGCTTTCTGGTGGACCCGAATCAGGCCATGGTCTGGAGAGGCCCGATGGTGGTTGGCGCCTTCAACCAGATTCTCAACGATACCCAGTGGGGTGAACTGGATTACCTGATAGTGGACATGCCTCCTGGCACTGGTGATATCCAACTCAGTCTGGCACAGTCGGTGCCGGTAACCGGTGCCGTCATTGTCACCACTCCCCAGGACGTGGCCCTGCTGGACGCCAAGCGTGGCATCGAAATGTTCCGCAAGGTGGAGATTCCGATACTGGGCGTGGTGGAAAACATGAGTCTGCATGTGTGCAGCCAATGTGGCCATGTGGAACACATCTTTGGAGAGGGTGGCGCCAACCGTATTGCCAGGGATTATGGGGTGGAATTGCTGGGTGCCTTGCCATTGGATGGTGCAATCCGGGCCCAGAGCGATGCCGGTACTCCCACTGTCATGGCAGACCCTGAAGGCAAGGCCAGCCAGATCTATAATCAGATAGCCAGCCGGGTTGCCGAGCAATTGCGGCAGGGGGCTGGTGTTGGTCAGGCAATGCCCAATATCAGTATCAGCGATGATTGAATCGGAGCGAGTGGGCGCTGGCGGGTTACGCTGAAATGCCTAGTGGACCATGCGAAAAGTTCGGTAACGAGCATGGTCCACTAGCTGTTTTCCAGGGTTTCCCGCAGGTATTTGAAGAGCTTGCGGCTTGCGGCGGGGGGCTTGTCGGACTCTGCCTCTTTTTTTGCCTGCCTGATCAATTGCCGTAGATGTTGTACATCCAGATTGGGGTGCTGGTTCACCAGATCGGTGACAGCTTCGTCCTTGCTACCAAGCAGGTTGTCGCGCAGGGATTCCAACTCGTGAAACTTGCGGATTTGCAGTGATACGTTGCGCCGGGACTCATCCAGCACGCGGACGATGCTGCTGGTGTCCTGTTGGCGCAACAATTTGCCCAGGAATTGCAGTTGGCGCTTGCGCGCGGCATGACTGTTGGGTAAGCGCTTGTAGAGTTCGATGGCCTCAAGCACTGCGGGGCTCAAGTCCATTTTGGCCAACAAGGCTGGCTTGGCCTCAATCAATTCTGCCCCCAGGTCGCGGATGGCGTGGACCTCGCGCTTGCGTTGGCTCTTGCTGACGAGGTCTTCGGTGGGAACTTGGTGGGGATCAATACTCATGGAGGTCAGGCTCATTCTTCGCCGAAGCGGTTGTCCACCAACTGACGAATCGCCAGCAGTGCCTGCTCCTCGTCTGGTCCGTCCACCACCAGGTCCAATTCACTGCCTTGACCCGCGGCCAGCAGCATGATGGAGAGGATGCTCTTGCCATCCACCATCTTGCTGGTGACGTTGCCCACCTCGATGTTGCTGGAGAAGTTGGAGGCGGTGGATACGAACTTGGCCGCCGCCCGGGCATGCAGTCCCGCTCTGTTGTTGATAGTAATTTTAGTATTGATCATGTGATTGAATCTTATGCAAATTCCTTGTGTCGCACTTGTACATTGACAAGCGTTTTCGAGAAATGTTCTTTTAATCTTTCACATAGATACACCGAACGGTGTTGACCGCCGGTGCAGCCGATGGCCACGGTAATGTAACTACGGTTGTTTTCCTCGAATCTGGGCAACCAGCGTTCGAGGTAGTGCTTGATATCATCCAGCATCTCCCTTACCTGCTCCTGGGATTCCATGAATTCGATCACGGGCTGATCCAGGCCGGTCAGTGGACGCAGACTGTTGACCCAATAGGGGTTGGGCAGGCAGCGGGCGTCATACACCATGTCGGCATCGACCGGCACCCCATTCTTGAATCCAAAGGACTGAAACTGCAAGGCAAGCCCACCGGCCTGATTCATGCCCACGCGGTTCTTGATGATGTCGCGCAACTGATGCAGGGAAAGATTGCTGGTGTCGATAGCCAGATGTGACAGGGTGGAGATGGGTTCAAGCAATTCTTTCTCGTGCTTGATGGCTTCCAGCAAGCCAATCTGAGAGTTGCTGAGGGGATGTTTGCGTCGGGTTTCGCTGAAGCGCTTGACCAGAGTCGAGGTGGCGGCATCAAGGAAGATGATCTGCTTGTCGATGCCGTTGCTGCTCAGGCGGTGGAAGATTTCGGGGAATTGCTGGAGGTCTTCGGAGATATTGCGGGCATCAATCGATACTGCCACATTCTTGAGTTTCGAGCCCTGGTCCGGGCTGATGCGCAGGGCCAGTGCTTCCAGCAGGCTGGCGGGGATATTGTCCACGCAATAAAAACCCAGATCTTCCAATACATGGAGACAGGTGCTTTTGCCGGAACCGGAGCGGCCGCTGATGATGATCAAGCGCATCGGAGCCTCTTCGGGGGATGCCTGGTCATGGCGCTCATGATTCCTGTCTCAGGCCTGTGCCATGGCGGCATCGAATAAACCCTGGTCGGTGTCGGCATTACGCAGACGGTTGCAATAGTCAGGTTTACTGAATCGCTCCGCAAGCATGCGCAATACTTCCAGGTGGCCCTCAATGGTGTTTTCAGGGACCAAGAGGAAGAACAGCAAGTCGACTGGCTTGTTGTCGATGGCGTCGAAGTCCACTGGCGTTTTCAGTTTCACCAGGCAGCCGACAGTTTCCTTGCACTTGGATACCCTGCAATGGGGGATGGCGATGCCGTTGCCCAGTCCGGTACTGCCCAGCTGTTCGCGGGCGATCAGGGCATCATAGATCTGGTCGGCGGTGAGCACATCGATTTGGCCGGCTATGCGTTCGGCACTGGATTCCAGTACTCTCTTCTTGCTGACGCCGTCCATGTTGCAGAAGGTGAGTTCTGGTTTGAGAATGGATTCAAGCTGCATGTCCTGGGTGACTCTCGGCGTATGTTGAGGATGAATAATGGAACGCTGGTCTCATATCAGCCGTTTCCGCTCGTTTGATGGTGCAATGGAAAGAGATTCGCGGTATTTGGCAATGGTGCGGCGGGCCACGTTGATGCCCTGTTCGGCCAAGAGCTCGGTGATTTTGCTGTCACTGAGAGGTTTCTTGGGATTTTCCGCCGCCACTAATTTTTTGATGATGGCACGAATTGCCGTTGATGAACACTCACCGCCACTGTCGGTGCTGACGTGGCTGGAAAAGAAGTACTTCAGTTCAAAGATTCCCCTTGGGGTGTGCATGTATTTCTGGGTGGTGACGCGGGAAATGGTGGACTCATGCATGCCGACGGCTTCGGCTATGTCGTGCAGCACCAGGGGCTTCATGGCTTCTTCGCCGTATTCAAGAAAGCCTCTTTGATGCTCGACGATCCTGGTGGCCACTTTCATCAGGGTTTCATTGCGGCTTTGCAGGCTTTTGATGAACCAGCGCGCCTCTTGCAGGTTGTCGCGCAAGAAGGTGTTGTCTGAGCTGCTGCCATTGCGTTGCACCAGCGCGGCATACTCTGGGTTCACTCGGATGCGTGGCGTGGTTTCCGGATTCAATTCTACCCGCCAGCGTCCCTGGTCCTTGTAGACGAAGACATCGGGCACTACGTAGGTGGTGTCCTGGGGAGTGATATCGGCGCCAGGCTTGGGATTCAGGCTGAGGATGACCTTGAGCGCTTCCTTGAGCTCCTCTTCCTTGATCTTGAGGCGCTTCATGATCAGGGCGTAATCGTGGCTGGCAAGGGCGTTGAGATAGTCGTTAACAATGCGGCGGGCAGTGGCCAGGCCGGGACAGTCGGGGTCCAAATGGCCCAGTTGCAATCCAAGGCACTCTTTCAGATCGCGGTAACCTACCCCCACCGGGTCGAATTGCTGGATTCTGTGCAGAACTGCCAGCACCTCGTCCTCGTCCACGTCCAACTCGTCGGCAAGTCCGGTGTGGATCGATTCAATACTGGTGGTCAGCAGCCCATTGGCGTCAATGGCATCAATGATCGCCATGGCGATAATGCGATCGCTGTCGGACATGGGCGTGAGGTTGAGCTGCCAGTTGAGATGGTCCTGCAGGGTGTTGTCGGCACTGTTGCGGGACTCAAAGTCGATGTCGTCGCCATCGCCAGATGAACTGGGACTGTTGTTGATGTAGATCTCGTCCCAGCTGCTGTCCACCGCCAGTTCGTTGGGGATTTCATTGTCATTCCAGTGGGGTTCATCACTGAACTCCGACCCGCCTTCATAGTCGCCGCCGTCGCCGAGGGTGGACTCCATCACCGAGCAGGGGTGGCAGTGCCCGCTCCCCTCGAGGAGCACGTCGCCGATGGCGAACCGTGCCGTGCGCAGCGAGGCCAGGTTGATGCCGGAGACCACGAGGTTGCGGCGGGTCGCGGCCGCGTCGATGGTGTCGCGGCCGAGGAGTGCGGCGACGACCGCCAGGTGTTCGGCCTGGATCAAGGTCACCTGCCGACGGCCGTTCGCCGATCGGGTCGCGCCGGTCGCCCGCCGGTCGCCGGCGAGACCGAGGCCCTCGAGCGC
>JBJHAY010000082.1:0-11383 GCA_050485205.1 Gammaproteobacteria bacterium | reverse complement strand
CCCGCGGCCTGGACGATAGCAAACATGATGTGCATCACCATGCCCAGTGCCAGGCCAATCAAGACCTGTTCCACCATAATGCCCAGGGCCGCCCACGACAGCAGGGGAATCGCCGGTGGCGCGGCCAATAGTGGACTGATGACCATGGTCAGCAACAATGCCATGCCAATCTTGGCTTGATTGGGGATGCTGGAGTGCCCAAGCAGCGGACACACCACTATGAAACTGCTGAACCTGATGAAGGGCCACAGCCACTGGGTAAGCAGGGCATGCAGTTGTTCAAAGCTCAACAGCAGCATGTGGCCTCAGTTATTGACCAGCAACGGGATATTCTGGAACAGCGTGGTGGTGTAGTCTATTACCAGGTTCATCAGATAAGGGCCAGCAAGTACCAGTACTGCAAAGACACCGAGAATTTTTGGAATGAAGGACAATGTCATTTCATTGATTTGAGTGGCGGCCTGAAACAGGCTGACCAGCAAGCCAATGAATAACGCGGTCAGCAGAAGCGGGGCAGCAAGGTAAAGGGTAACGCGCATGCCCTGATAAGCGATGTTCATGACCATTTCTGGAGTCACGGGTATTCTCCTTCTTGATTGATATTTCACAATGTAGTGGCCTTCGGCCCTGCATTACGCGTTGCCAGTTTGATATTCAGATAAAGAAACTCTGCGCCAGTGAACCCACCAGCAATTGCCAACCGTCCACCAGCACGAACAACATCAGCTTGAATGGCAGTGAAATGGTGGCAGGAGGCACCATCATCATACCCAGCGCCATCAAGACACTGGCCACCACCAGATCGATGATCAGAAAAGGGATGAAAATCGTGAAACCGATCTGGAATGCGGTCTTGAGTTCGCTGGTAATGAATGCGGGCATCAGGATGCGCAAGGGAACGTCCTCTGGGCCCTGCATAGGAGGAATCTCAGCCATGCGGGCGAACATGGCGAGGTCGGTTTCCCTGGTTTGCTCCAGCATGAATTGTTTCAGGGGCTCGCTACCCAGGGCCAGGAATTCTTCCAGGGCAATGTTGTCCTGGGTCAGTGGCAGCCAGGCGTTTTCATGAATCTGGGTAAAAACCGGGGACATCACAAAAAAGGTGAGGAAAAGCGCCATGCCCAACAGGACCTGATTGGGTGGTGCGGATTGGGTGCCCATGGCAGTGCGTAGCAGGCTGAGGACAATCACGATACGGGTGAAACTGGTGGTCATCAAGAGCAGGGCTGGCAGAAAGGCCATGCTGCTGAGGAGTAGCAAGGTCTGAATCGGCAAGGACCATTCCTGCCCGCCATCCTCAGTGGGTTGGCTGATAATCCCTGGGAGAGACTGCGCCATGGCGGACTCGCAACACATCAACAGCAACGGGATGACGACAAGCGCATGTGTCACGGCCCGCACGTACTTAGTGCCATTGATTTGTCTTGAGGGCAATGTCATTTGACTGTCCGCCCTGCCCTGGCGAGGCCGAGCAAGCGAGAAAAATCGGACGCGCGGCTTTTGTCGGTGTCAGTCCTTTCTTGTTCAGAAGGCGCCTGCAGTTCATGTAACTTGGTGACTTGTCCGCCGCCTACGCCCAGTACCAGCCAGGTCTTGTCCACTTCAACTATTACCACGCGTTCTTTGTGGCCAATGGCAACGCCGCCAACTACCTTCAGATGGCACCCTGAAAAACCTTGGCTGCCATTAATGCGTCTGAGCACCAATGCCCCCAGCATGATCAGCGCGATGATAACGGCAAGTGCCGCGGCGGTTTTACCCAGCATGGTCATAATCGCAAATGCATCGGCACCCGCGGTCAGGGCATTGTCAGAAAGTGAGTCGTTCATCTATTCAGCTTCTGTATGCGTTCCGAGGGGCTGATGATTTCAGTGATGCGGATACCGTATTTGTCATCAACAACCACTACCTCACCTTGCGCCACCAGATAACCATTGATCAGTATTTCCATCGGGTCGCCAGCCAGCCCATCCAGTTCCACTACCGAACCCTGTGCCAATTCCAACAACTGCTTGATGGTGATGCGGGTGCGGCCAAGCTCGACATTGAGTTTGACGGGAATGTCCATGATCATTTCCAGGCTGCGTGCATTGGCAGCCTCCGGGCCACTCTCGAGAGGTTTGAACACCTGCTCACTGGCGCTGTTTGATGATGCTGCCTGTTCCGCCATGGCCTCGGCCCAGGGATCAATTTCGTCGTCACCGCCGGACTCGGCATTGGCCTGGCTGGCCATGGCTGCCGCCCAATCATCTTCGCTGACAGCTGTTTCTGCTTTCTTAGAGTCTTTCATGCTTGTTGTCCTCGCTTTGATTGTTGGCAGCAGACGCCAGTGGATCAGAGCCCACCGGGCGGGAAACCTCATGTTCGATCACTTTCAGCACAGATAGAGCCATTCGCTCCTTGCGGCGTCCATAAGCACATTCCAGTACAGGCACACCATTGACGCGAGCCGTAACGACCGGTGGTAATTCAATGGGAAGTACGTCACCAACTTTCAAGGAAAGTACTTTGTTGATCCTGGAGGGAATGGAGACGAAGTCCGCGATCAAATCCACCTCGCTATGACGAATTTCGCCAGCCATGCGCCTGGTCCAGGAACTGTCACCCTTTGCATGATTGTCGGTAACAGGGTTAACCAATATTTCCCGCAATGGCTCGATCATGGCATAGGGGATGGTGACCTGAAAATCACTGGCAATGTTGCCGACTTCGAGATGGAAGGTAGTATTGACAATGATTTCATTGGGAGAGTTGGTGATATTGGCGAATTTTACCTGCATTTCAGAGCGGAGATAACTGATCTCCAGGGGGTAGACGGCTTTCCATGACTCCTCGTAGCACTCTGTTGCGAGATTGAGCAGACGGCGAATCACACGCTGCTCCGCATTGGTGAATTCACGTCCCTCTGACTTGGTGAGAAAGCGGCCATCACCACCAAAGAGATTGTCCACCACCATGAATACCAGGCTAGGTGGGAAAACCACCAGGGCGGTGCCGCGTAGTGGTTTCATGGCAATCAGATTGATATTGGAAGGTACTGGCAGGTTGCGTGAGAAATTACTGTAGCTTTGGTAACGCATTGAGTCGATGGTGATGTCCGCGTTGCGCCTGATCAGGTTGAACAGACTGATGCGGAACAAGCGCGCAAACCTTTCATTGATGATGTCAAGGGCATGCAGGCGGTCTCGAATGACCCTGTGCTGGGTAGCGGGGTCATAAGGGCGTACACGATTGTCCTGTTTGACATGTGTACCTTGGCTATCCTGATCGCCACTGACACTGTGCAGGAGTTTGTCGATCTCATCCTGTAAAAGTAGATTGTCCTGTGACATGTATTCTAGTCTCCGGTATTCATTTCGACGTTCAGGGGACGCAGTTGATCTTTCATTGCACGATAAAGTCCGTAAACAGCACAGTATTGATGGTAAGCGGTGGTTGGGGGTGCGTCAGTGGTTTCTCAAAAAGCGCCATGATGTTTTCAGTGAGAGTCTGTTTACCGTCCGGCGAAATCAATTCCTCGGCACTATGGCGGGAAAGCAGAAGTAATAAGCGGCTGTGAACTTCCGGCATGTGGGACTCAATCAAGTCCTTGGTTTCTTCATCACCGACCCGCAGAGACAGGCTGGTGTAAAGCAGGCGCTGCCCATAGCCATCAGGACGCAGATTAACTGTCAATGGACCAACCTTGACAAAAATAGGGACCGGAGGTGGCCCCAATATCTCTTCCTCCTGATTGTTTTCCGCGTCTATGTCGTTGCGGGCTTCGAGCAACAGATACATGTTCGAGGCGGAAACAATGGTGAGTGCTCCCACCAGCACGCTCAGGATCATCATCCCGCGCCCGCCCCTACTGCCTTCAATATTTTCCGCCATGACTCATACCCCGTGATTTGAAATTTTCATATTGACTTCAGTGCATTCATAACCAGTATTTTTATACGAAAAGGTTGATTCTTCCCGGTATTCCATTTTGTGTGGAGATGGTCTGTACTGCTTGCTCCTTTTCTATCATGCCTCCATCGTTGGATGAGGCGCCGCCTCTCCTGTTGGCATCTTGTTCTCTTGAGTCGAAGCTTGAGTTTCGACCATTGTCCTGATCACTGCCTGCAATATGTGCTTCTCCAAGATTGATGCCCTGGGTGGCCAGGGTTTCTCTAAGAAAAGGCAGGGCCAGCTCCACCGCGCTGCGCACTTGCGCATGGTGAGATACGAACTGTAACTGGGCTTCCTGCCCACTAACCGTTAATTCCACCATCAGTGGACCAAGGTTGGCTGGGTTGAGTTGCAGTGAGATTTGTTGCTTGCCAGGACTGACAATGGCACTGATTTCTCTACCCAACGCATTGGGCCAGAGCGGACTGTCAAGTTCCACTTCCAGCGATGATGCTTGCATGCTGAAGTGCTGGTTCGACTGTTTGATTTCCAATGAAGGCATGTTGTTTTGGTTAGGGTTGGCGGCAACGGCCGCGAACTCAACAGCCTTACCTTGAGGCTGCACAAACGTGGCCGACTCGGCTTCGGTGATGGCGGTGATTCCAAGCCTGGCCCTGGCCTCAGGGGTCTCTACCATCAAGCCGAGCGGATTGTTTTCGTGACTGGCATCCATGCCTGGAGTGAGGGTGGAAATTGCGGAGATAGAGGGGCCTGCGCCATGCTGGGTGCCGGATTGGCTTGCCCTGAGCTGGGTGTTGCTTTGGAGGATTGCTGCAGCGGTAGTGCCAGTGAGGTGTTGAGAGTGAGTGGCATCATCAGTCAAGTCGGACTGCACTTTAATTGGGATAGTCGGCGCAGTGATCGTTGTATCCAATCCAACCGGGGGAGCTTTAAAAGGTTCAGAATTCAAGCCTGCTGGTGTCGCGTCTTGGTCATTGACACTGATGCCAGATGAGGCAGGTGGTACCAACATCTGTGGATTAGTCAGAGGTAGCCCGGTCAGTGCATCGATAATAGAGTTCTGTGCCGCAATTGGCACTGGGTCCGTGAATTCGGTTTCCAGCTTATCCCCAGGCTCCAATGCTTCATTGCTGATACGAGCCTGTTCATCATCACTATGGGGTGATACTTCTTGCCATGCCATGTCTTCAGTGTCTGATACTACGGTTACAGCGCTGTCTGCTGATTCATGCACTGCTGAAGTCTGTACTTGCGTGTTGATGTGGTCGAACAATATCGGCTCCGCCACGACACCGATGTTTGTGCCTGAATCGATCTCTGGTCTCAGCGGGGAAGGCTGACCATCGGCCTGTACAGTGGAACTGCAAGGAACGGGATCAGACTCAATACGACGATTGAGAATTGTCGAGAAAGCGTTGAAGCGCGCTTGTCCTGCCTCGGTCTGAAAATCAGTCTCATCCGATAGGGGGGTAATGCCCGGCAGGGCGCCTGGTGATGCGAGCGGTGCTAACAACATATCCAGTTTCATGAAACCTCCTGATCAGAATGTGATGATGCGCCACTGTTAATGCCACGCGCGTATTTGTTGTTGGTTTGTTCGTCATTCAGCCGCAATTCTAGTCTTTGCTCCTCGCGCATTTTGATCAGGGCGCGGCGGTTGGCGAGGGTGTCGAAGGAAGATACCTGACGCTGCTGGTCTATCCATTGTTGTCTTGACTGCGATTCTTTTTCCCTTTGCCGCGTCAATTTTCCCTGGGCATTGGCGATGGCCCCATCGAGGGAAGCAAGAAAGCCTTGATAGTCGCGCAGGGTGGCCAAGTCGATACCCTTGGTCATGGCATCCACCAGGCGGGTGTTGTATTCATTACGATAGCGCTGCAATATTTCAATCCGCGATGCCAGTTCATGTCCGGAACGCATGTCGTTGGCCAATAATTGGGCCGCTTGATCGCGGGCCTCACGGGCCATCTCTATCAAGGTTGCCAGTGTGCGGCTACTCATGCTTCCACTCCCAGCAAATTACTCATGCAGGTCAGGGAGTCATCGATCCCGGCTCTTTCTTCCAGGGATTGACGCAGGAACCTTTCCATGTCCGGGTATATTTCAACTGCATGGTCCAGTTGTGGGTCGTTGCCGCGACTGTAGGCGCCGACGCTGATCAGGTCGCGGTTGCGCTGATAGCGGGAGAACAGTTGTTTGAATTCTTGGACCATGCGTTGTTGGGAGGTGGAGGTAATGGCTGTCATGGCTCGGCTGATGGAGGCTTCGATGTCAATTGCTGGATAGTGCCCGGCTTCCGCGAGTGCCCGCGACAGTACGATATGACCATCGAGGATGGCGCGTGCAGCGTCGGCGATGGGATCCTGTTGATCGTCGCCCTCGGTCAGCACGGTGTAGAAAGCCGTGATCGAGCCGCTGCCAGGCCTGCCATTGCCCGCCCGCTCCACCAGTGCCGGGAGTCGTGCAAACACCGAGGGAGGATAACCCTTGGTGGCGGGTGGTTCGCCAATGGCCAGGGCGATTTCGCGCTGCGCCATGGCATAGCGGGTCAGGGAATCCATGATCAGCAGAACATTGTGTCCGGCATCGCGAAAGTCTTCTGCCAGGCGTGTGGCATAGGCCGCGCCCTGGAGTCGCTGCAAGGGGGATGTGTCTGCTGGCGCCGCCACCACGATGGCGCGCTGACGTCCTTCCTTGCCCAGAATGTTGTCGATGAAGTCCTGTACTTCACGGCCCCGCTCTCCGATCAATCCCACCACGATACGGTCGGCGGCGGTATAGCGCGCCATCATGCCAAGAAGCACTGATTTGCCAACACCGGAGCCTGCGAACAATCCCATGCGCTGGCCACGGCCAACACTCAACAGAGCATTGATGGCGCGCACGCCGACATCAATCTGGGTCTCAATGGGAGCGCGGGAAAGGGGGTTCAGGGGCACATTTGACAGTGGTGCCCGCGTCGCCTCCTTGGGCGCGGCGAGACCATCCAGAGGGCGGCCATTGCCATCCAGAACCCGGCCTAGCAGACTCTCGCCAGTGGGGTAGCGACGGGCGCGGTTGCCACTGAGGTCGCTACCCAGTGGCAGAACCTTGGCCCCAGGGGCCAGGCCGCTTAGTTGTTCCAATGGCATCAGGAATATTTTCTCCCCGGCAAATCCGACAACTTCTGCTTCGGCAAATTGGTTGTGTTGGCCGGGCGAGTTGCTGCCCAGGTCGATGCGGCAGGCGCTGCCCAGGGGCAGGCGCAGGCCGACAGCTTCCAGGACCAATCCCGTGGCGCGCACGATGCGGCCACTGACCTGGCTGCATGGTTGCCTAGTGACACGCTCACCGACACGTCTCAGGGCCTTTGTCCAATGCTGAAGGTAAGTCTCGGGAGAACTCGCAAGCCGAGTCATGCGTCATCCTCCGCGGAAAGTGGGGCTGTGGGATGAGCATGGCGTTGGCGTATTTGATTGCTGATGGCTTGCCAGCGTGTTTCCCAGGTGGAATCGAATTCACCTTGCGGGCTGCTGACACGGCAGCCGCCGCGAGTGAGTTCGTCATCGCTGTGCAGGCTCCAGCCGGCCGCTTTCAGTTCATCGGCCATGGCGGCGCGTACCAGCGCAAGGTCGGCAGAGTGGAGCCACAGTTGCGGTTTGGCGCCCAACACCGGGTCCTGCTTCAGTAACTCGCGCACCAATTGCAGCACGATTCCAGGATCGGCATCGAGTGTGTTTCTGGCCAGTTGACGGCCGGTTACCAGTGCCAGCTCAACCAGTTCCGAGGCGATTTGCTTATCCAGTTGACGCAGCGCATGAGCGAAGTTCTGCGCCAGCAGTGTCAGGTCGGCTGCCTGTTCACGTAGTCGTTGCTGCAATTGCTCTTCCGCCTCCCGCAGACCCTCCGCCAATCCCTGCGCATGACCTTCATCGCGGCCCTCATTGAAGCCAGCCTGATAACCCTGCTCAAGCCCTTGCCTGAATCCCTCGCTACGTCCGAGTTCGATGACCGCGGCTTGATCCTCTTCTGACGTTGTAGGCTCTGTATCCGCGGCAACTTTGTCCGGACTCTGTGAAAGTTCGTCCGCAAGCCATGTCCGCCATGCATCCAGGGTGTTGCCGCCAAGGCTTGAATCAGACATAGGCATCCTCTCCTCCGGACAGCACGATGTCACCATTGTTGGCCAGGCGTCTCACAATCTGGAGTATGGCTTTCTGCTCCGCCTCCACCTGCGAGAGGCGGACTGGACCGCGGGTTTCCATGTCTTCAAGCAGAAGCTCTGCCGCACGCTGAGACATGTTCTGTACGAATTTGTTGGTGAGCTCCTGTGGTGCTCCCTTCAGGGCAATGCCAAGTGATGAAGCTTCCACTTCCTTCAGGACCAATTTGATGGCGCGGTCGTCGAGAGTAATGAGGCTTTCGAACAGGAACATTTCATCCATGATGCGCTGTGCCAGATCTTCACTGTAGGCGCGTACTGTTTCAATTACCGCTTCTTCCGCGGTGGAGTTCATCAGGTTGAGAATTTCCGCGGCGGTTTTCACGCCGCCCATCTTGCTGCGCTTGAGATTTTGCCCATCCAGCATGGTGCCCAGCACTTCTGTCAGCTCCTGCAAGGCCGTCGGCTGCACGCCACTGAAGGTGGCGATGCGCAATACCACATCGTTTCTGAGTTTTTCATCGAATTGCTGCAATACTTCCGCCGCTTGCTGACGTTCAAGATGTACCAGGATGGTGGCGATGATCTGGGGGTGCTCGTCGCGGATCATTTCGGCAACGGTGGGGGCCTCGATCAGGTTCAGTGAGTCGATACCGGAGCTGGTGCTGGTGGACTCCAGTATGTCTTCCAGCAGACTGGCGGCGCGTTCCGAACCCAATACCTTGGTGAGCACTGAGCGGATATGATCATTGGAGGCGAGGCCGAGCATGGAGAATTCTTCTGATTCCAGGTAGAAATCCTCAAGTACCATGTGCATTTCTTCATGGGAAACCTGGCCCAGGCTGACCATTTCCTGGCTCAACTCCTGAATCGCGCGCGCGGAGAGATGCTTGAATACTTCGGCGCTGGTGTCCTCGTCCAGCGTCAGGAGGAGGATGGCGCCCCTTCTCAATCCAGTCATCTTGCTGGCAGTGGTGCTAGTGTTCATGACTTGATTCCTCAATCCGGATTGACAGCCTGTTAACCATTAGTGCTTCTGCTCAGCCAGTTGCGTACCACCATTGCCACCATGCGCGGATCTTCCTTGGCCATCTGGCGCAGGCCGTGGAGACTGCTTTCATAGGGCAAGGGTTTGGTGCGGCGGGGTTTGCTGCGCGCGAAAATGTTGGTTTCCATTTGCTCCTGTTCGGCGTTCAGGCCTCCGTCATCAAGGATATTGGCGTTAACGCCATCCATGGATGCGTTAGCTCTTGCCTCATTCATGGACTTGATGGCGGCAGCATGGGCGCTGGCTTCCAGATGGCGCCTCAGCAGGGGTTTGATGAGGCGCAGGTACAACAGCAGGCTGATGATGCCAACCATCAGATAACGGCCCAACTCGACGGCCAGGAACAAGAGCGTGGGGTCCTGCCACCATGGCGCTTCCTCTACTTCTTCCACGATTCTGTTGAAGGGGCTGTTGACCACTTCGAGTTCGTCGCCCCTGTCCGCCGAGAAGCCCATGGCCTGTCGGGCCAGACGGCTTACTTGCTCCAGTTCATTGTCTTCCAGGGACAGGCGTACGGGATTGCCTTCCTCGTCGACTCCATCCCGGTAGTTCACCACCACTGCCACCGAAAGCCGCAGAATCTGGCCACGTTGGTGTTGGACATGGATGATGTTGCGGTCCACTTCGTAGTTCACCAGGTTGTCGAAGCGCATTTGGTTGCTGACCTCTCCCTGGGCATCTGTGTCCACGCCGTCCACTGGCGGCGTGATTGGCGATGGCACCAATCCAGGAGGCGTGTTGCTGAGAGCGCCAGGCACGCCGCCGGTCAATTCGTCGCCACCGCTGAAGGAACTGCTGAGTTGCGCGCTGCGTACAGCCGCGGCATTTGGGGGTTGGTTGGGGGAGTAACGTTCAGAGGTCTCCTCGCGCATGGAAAAGTCGATCTGGGCCGCCACTTCCACCCGCAGATTGGGCGCGCCGAACAGGGGAGTGAGGATGTTCTGGATCCGGTCCACATAGCTGCGCTCCACTTCCTGGATGTATTCCAGGCGCGTGGCATCGACACCACCGGCTTCATCCTTGCGCGACAAAAGACGGCCGCCTTGATCCACTACCGTGACTTGATCCAGAGCCAGGTCAGGCACCGCGCTCGCCACCAGGTAACGGATGGCGCTGACCTGGCCTTCTCCCAGAACACGCCCGGGATGCAAGGTCACCACTACGGAAGCCTTGGCGGGTTCCCTGTCACGGATGAACACTGATGCTTTTGACAGGGCAAGGTGGATGCGTGCGCGTGACACCGGTCCCAAGGATTCGATGGTGCGCGCCAACTCACCTTCAAGACCACGCTGGAAGTTGATTTGCTCGCTGAATTGACTGATGCCGAAAGCTTGGTTGTCCATCAACTCGAATCCCACATTACCCCCCTGTGGCAGACCCTGCTCCGCCAGTTGCAGCCGCAGCAGATGAACCTGGTCGGCGGGCACCAGAATCCCCTGGCCTCCTTCGCTGAAGCGATAGGGAACACCGCGCGCTTCGAGTTCAGTAATGATGCGGCCACCATCGGCCTCGGCCAGGTTGCTGAACAGGACGCGATAACCTGGGCTGCCGGCCCACATCAGCAGCGCCGCCATGATGGCAATGAAGGCGGCTGCTGCCAGCAGTAGCGGTACCATGGTGTTGCGGCCCAACCAGCTTTTCAGGCGCGCGGTCGTCAAGGCTTCCGAAGCATCTTTGCCGGTATCCTTGCTGCTCATGTTGTCAGCGGTTGTGGCATTGCTCATGTCACGACTGCTCTTGGCAATTGATCCTGGCAATGATGTACGCCGTTATTCCCATGCAAGGATGGGGAACAGGTTGATTTCGGCGCTATGTTTGAAGTCATCATTTGTCCCAGAGGGTTCGGGTAGGCTGTATTATCCTCGGCCCTCTGTGCTTGCAAGGCGGAAATAAGGGCTTTTTTTGCTTTTAATTAAGCCTTTGGGTCTACCCCCGTGACTGTTACCCTTCGCTCGCTGTCGTAGGGAACGCCTGAATAATGCCGATGTGGCTTTGCATGGGGGAATGCTGATGCAACATCCGGGCTGGCCCGGCGCTCCAGCATCACTCATCGGCCCACCATGGTCGCAGGAGAAAACAGGTCATGACATCCCCTTCCATTCATGCCGTGCTGCAACAGATGCAAAGCCTTGCCAGCCAGGCAGGCTCGCGCCCGGAGAAAGGCCAGCATGTTGCGACCACGGTGGGCAAGACGGGCTTTGCGGAGGAATTGCACGGGTCGATCAACCGAGTGAATCAGTTGCAGCAGCGTGCCGAACAGAGCGTGAAAGTCTTTGAGTCTGGGTCCAGTGACCTTGCCC
>JBJHAY010000081.1:0-11406 GCA_050485205.1 Gammaproteobacteria bacterium | reverse complement strand
CTGTTCTCCTTCTACCAGAACAGCCGCCAGACCCAGAGCTTCGAAGCCAGCATCCGCGACGCGGTTAGTGCCGTGCTGGTAAGCCCCCACTTCATCTACCGGGCCGAGGGCGGCTTGTTCAGTACCGACGGCCAGCAACTGAGCAGCCTGGAACTGGCATCACGACTGTCCTTCTTCCTCTGGAGCAGCGTGCCCGACGAAGAGCTGCTGGTACTGGCCAACAACAATGAATTGCAGGATCCGGCGGTACTGCGGACCCAGGTCAGACGCATGCTGGCGGACCCCCGGGCGCGCAGCCTGGTGGATGACTTTGCCTTCCAGTGGCTGGGGCTGGCCCGTCTCGACGAGATCACTCCCGACCCCTTCCTGTTCCGTCATGCCACCCGCTTCCTGGACCCGCGCCTGATGTTCAAGCAGGAACTGAGCCTGTTCCTCGATAGCGTGCTGCGCAGCGAGCAAGCAGTGACGAGGCTACTGAATGCCGATTACACCTTTCTCAACGAAAGGCTGGCCGCGCACTATGGCATCGAGGGGGTGAAGGGCAGCCGCTTTCGCCAGGTGCATCTGGATGACCCATCCCGCCATGGCCTGCTGGGCAAGGGCGCCATCCTGATGATGACCGCCAACCCCAACCGCACCTCGCCGGTGCTGCGTGGGGACTGGATCCTCAAGCATCTTCTGGGCACGCCGCCGGGCGAGCCGCCTCCCAATGTGGAGTCCTTCCCGGAAAACACTGCCGGACAGCCTGCCCGCACCGTGCGCGAGAGACTGGAGCAGCATGCCGCCAACCCCAGTTGCTTCGGTTGTCACGGCGTCATGGACCCACTGGGTCTGGCATTGGAAAATTTTGATACCGTTGGTCAGTTCCGCACCCACGACCCCACCACCTTGACCGCCATCGACAGCTCTGGCGTGCTGCCGGGCGGCACGCGCATCGATGGCCCCGCCGATCTCGCGGCGGCATTGGTGGAGCGCGCGGACATGTTCGTGCAGACCTTGAGCGAAAACCTCATGGCCTATGCCCTGGGACGTGAGATTGATCACCGTGACATGCCCACAGTGCGTGGCATCGTGCGCAAGGCGGCGGAGGATGACTATCGCTTCGAATCCATCGTTTACAGCATAGTTGCCAGCGACGCCTTCCGGCTGCGCGGTCCCAGGCTCAGCGCCACCGAAGCAGAAGGCAGGCCGCAGGCATCCCGCTGATGCCCCCCCTGTAGGAGCCTGCCCTGCAGGCGACTGGATCGGGTCGCGAGCAGGGCTCGCTCCTACAGGGCACAAGGCTGGAATGATTGGCGGGTACGGTGGTCAAAATAACAATGATGAGGCGGCCTGAACCCCCCCGCCACCAAGACACGATAGAAAAGCAACACAGGAGGCTGGCATGTACATCAGCAAAAAACACCTCTCCCGGCGCACCCTGTTGCGCGGCACCGGCGCGGCCATCGCGCTGCCCTTGCTGGACGCCATGATTCCAGCCGCCACTGCCTTGGCCCAGACTGCCGCCGCCCCCACCACCCGTCTGGGCTATGTCTACTTTCCCCATGGCGCGGTAATGCATGAGTGGAGCCCGCGGCAGACCGGCAGCAATTTCGAATACTCCCGCATCCTCAAGCCGCTGGAGCCCCTGCACGACTACGTGACCATCGTCAGCGGCCTGCGCAACAAGGGCGGTGAGAGCACCAATCCCCATGGCATCATCGAGGAGACCTGGCTTTCCTGCGTGGCCCCGGACACCCGCCGCCCTGGCACCATGATCGGTGTCACCGCCGACCAACTGGCAGCCCGGGTCATTGGCGAGAACACGCCCCTGCCCTCGCTGGAACTCTGTGGCGAGCCCGGCGGCGCCATCAACTACCGCACCCCCCAGCAGCCACTGCCCCTGGAAGGCAACCCGCGCAAGGTGTTCTACACCATGTTCGGCCAGGGTGATAACTATGATGAGCGCATCGCCATCCTGCAGCAATCGCAAAGCCTGCTGGACTACGTCAAGGAAGCCACTGACAGCCTCAACCGCAAGCTGGCGCCGGAAGACCAAGTGCGCGTCAGCGACTATCTGGATTCCGTGCGCGAAATCGAACTTCGTATTCAAAAACTGGAGGAAGGCGCGCGCGAGTTGACGAATCTGCCGGATGCGCCGCTTGGTCCGCCGGATGACTTCACTGAATTACTGGACATTCAGTTTGAAATGATCGCCCTGGCGTTCCAGACCAATCAGACCCGGGTCGCCTCCATGCGCATGATCAAGGAAGCCAGCATGCGGGTGTTCTCCAACGTCGGCGTGCAGGAAGCCTTCCACCCCCTGTCCCACCACCAGGAGGATCCCGACAAGTGGGAAAAACTGGTGCTGGTGCAGCGCTACCAGACCGAACGCATGACCCGCTTCGCGGAGCGTCTGAAGGGCATGGAGGATGGCCAGGGTTCGATCCTGGACAACAGCATCATCCTGTTCGGTAGCAACATGAGCAACAGCGATGTTCACAACAACGACCCGTTGCCCTCGGTACTGGTGGGCAAGGGTGGCGGCATCAAGGGTGGTCAGCACCTGCGCTATTCCCAGGACACTCCCCATGCCCAATTGCTGCACACCATGCTGGAACACGCCGGCGTGCACGTGGACGAATTCGCCGACAGCCCCGGCCCCTTCTCGGAAGTGTGAGCATGAACAAGGCAGCAAGCCTGGCGCGGACCACCCTGGTGGCCGCGCTGACCCTGGGAGCCATCACTGCTGCCCAGGCCGATGATGGCATTTCCTTTTCCCTTGCGGATGCGGTCAAGCAACTCCCCGCCAATGAGCGTGGTCCCGACGGCAGCACGCCCCTGCAATGGGCTGTCTATGAGGGTGATGTTGACCAGGTCAGGGCCCTGATTCAGGCCGGAGCCGACGTCAATGCCGCCAATCACTTCGGCGCCAATGCCATGCAATTGGCCGCGGAGGTGGCCAATGTCGACATCCTGCGCCTGTTGCTGGAAGCGGGTGCCGATCCCGACTCTGCCAATTTCGAAGGACAGACCGCCCTCATGCTGGTGGCCCGCACCGGCGTGGTGGAAGCGGCGGAACTGCTGGTGAAACATGGCGCCAGCGTCGATGCCCGCGAAAACTGGGGCCAACAGACCGCCCTGATGTGGGCCGCCGCCCGCCGCCATCCAGCCATGGTGGAATTCCTGGCCAGGCAGGGCGCGGATGTGGATGCACAATCCATTCATCGTGACTACAAGCGCCACCTCACTGCCGAAGGCCGCGCCAAAAATCTCGACAGCGGCGGCCTCACCCCCCTGCTCTACGCCGCCAGGGAAAACTGCCTGGCCTGCGTGGAAGTCCTGATTGACCATGGCGTGGATCTGGACAAGCCAGACCCGGACGGTGTCTCTCCCCTCACCTTCGCCATCATCAACAGCAACTGGGACGTGGCCAGACGTCTGATCGAGGCCGGGGCCGATGTCAACCAGTGGGACATGTTCGGCCGCGCCCCCCTGTTCACCGCCGTTGCCAACCGCCAACAGACCGCTGTCAGCCCCAACGACCCGCTCAATACCACTGATGGCGCCACCGTGGTACGCCTGCTGCTGGAACGGGGCGCCAATCCCAACATGGAATTGTTTTACCGTCCCGCCAAGCAACGTGGCGGCCCGCTTTCCAGGGGCACCACGCCGCTGATCATGGCAGCCAGCAATGCCGACCTGGACATGATGCAACTGCTGCTCGAACATGGGGCCGATGCCGAACGCCTGCAGGCAGATCGCCAGGGACCGGTATCGGCCCTGGTCAACAATCGCGGCAACCAACAGGAAATCACCGAAGGCTTGCGGCTGTTACACGCGCATGGCGCCGACTTCAACGTGATGGCGGTGCCCCATCACCTGCAGCGTACCCGCGGCGGCACCCCCCTGCACTTCGCGGTGCGTGCCGGCAACAGCGCCGGCATTGAAACACTTGCGGCACTGGGGGCCGATATGAACGGCAAGGACATCGACGGCCTCACCGCCCTCGACTACGCCATGGGCCGTGGTCATGTGCCCTTCCTGCAGATGCGCCAACCACCCAATGAACGCCTAGCCAATCAGTTGCGGCAATTGGGGGCCAGCGAGGAACTGGACGTGCTCCCGTTCTGGCCCAACATGGGACCGCCTTTCTACTATCCCTGGAGCATCTTCCCCCTGGACCCGGCGGCGGAAGCCAATGCCCTGGTGCCCGGTTCCATCGATCATCAATAAACAAGAGCAGCCATGAAGCAAGCCCGCATACCCCAGGACTGTGTGGCACAGTCACCTGAAACCCTGATCAATGAAGCCAGAAGTGAGTGCGCTGCAAACTCCACCCAGAGCTTGTCCAGGCGGCATTTCCTGCACCGTGGCGGTCAAGCCTTGAGCATGGCGGCGCTGGGCGGTGTGCTGGGTCCTGTTGCCAGCGCACAGGAGTCCGCGCCGGAAATCACCCGCATTGATCTGGGCCATGCCTGGGTGCTGCAAGGCGCCGGGGGCAATGTCTTCACCTTCCCCGGCATCAATGAAAACGGTGTGCTGATGGCTGATGGTGGTCTCGCCCTCCACAGCGAGGCACTGCTGGAAGCTGTTTTCGCAGTCACGGGGCAGGACCGCGTCCACACCCTGTTCAACACCCATTTCCACCCGGAGCAAACCGGCAGCAATGAGAGAGTGGGGGCCACGGGCGCCACCATCATTGCCCACGAGAACACCCAAATGTGCCTGAAAAATTCCTTGTTTTCGGCGCTCTACGAGGGCCGCCATGGCCCGCTGGCGGATGTCGGCATACCCGGGGTGGCACTGCGCGGCGATGACACCATGAAGTTCGCCGGCCAGGAAATCATCTATGGCTACCTGCCCGCTGCCCATACCAATGGAGACTTGTTCCTGTACTTCCCCATTCTCGACACCTTGGTGGCCGGAGGGCCGGTAACCTCCGGGGAGTGGCCTCTGCTCGATATCCGTCAGGGTGCCTGGATGGGAGGTCTGCTGCGAGCCTATGAAAAACTCAGCGCCGTGGTCAGCGCCGACACCATCGTGGTGCCGGCCCACGGCCCGCTGCTGAGCGGCACCGACATCCTGCGCATGCGCGCCATGTTCACCATGATTCACCTGAAGCTGGCGGAAGAGTTGAACAAGGGCATGGGGCCGGATGACATCGTCGACATGGGCCTGTTCAAGGAGTACGAGGAAGAATTCGGCAACAACAGCCGCTTCCTGGACCTGGCACACCGCAGTCTGCAGATTGCCTACGTGCCGGATTGATCCCATCAAAAACGCCACCAGCCAAATGCTCTGGTGGCGTCACCGGGGAGAAGTCTTAGATTCAGAAGTTGAAGCGCACCCCCATCAATGCCGCGCGTCCAAAGTCCTCCAACTCATAGACCCGGCTTCTGTCGCCGAGATAGCGCCTGGCCCTGCTATCGGAGAGATTCATCAGTTCGGCATATACTGTCACGTTGTTGTTGAATATGTAGCGTGCAGTCAAGTCGACAATCCCGCGATCGTCCCACCAGTTGTAGGTATCAGGCGTCCCTGCGCCATAGCCACTGATGCGGCGCGACTGATAGTTGTAGGAAAGGCGGGTACTGAACCCTGCTTTCTCGTAATACACCGCAAAGTTAAGGGTGTGATCAGGTTGTGCGCCAAGCGGGACTTGATCGCCACTTTCGGGCAAGTATGCCTTGGAGTTGGTATAGGTATAGTTGGTGAAAATCCCAAAACCATCGAGCCATCCAGGCAAGAAAGTCAGCGCCTGATCCCAGTTGACTTCCACTCCCTGGATTTGCGCGCGTCGATCTGAATTGACCGTTTCCCGCACTTCCCAGAGATCGAAACCAGGCACCAGGAAACCATTGAAATCTTCACCAGGCATGCCTTCGCGGCTGAAATTGAAGTGAATCCCTTTGATCTCCTTCATGAACAATCCAAAGGAAAATACCCCAATGGGCTGTGTGTAATACTCGAACATCAGGTCATAGGCCCGGGATGTCGCTGCCCTCAAGTTCAGATTACTGGTATCGATCAACTGCGCATCGTCGTCAACAGCCACTGTTGGTCTCAGCCTGCTGAAACTCGGACGCTCAACTCCCGTAGTGACGGCTGCCCGCATGACGATATTGTCACCCATGTTGTACCTTGCATGAAAAGCGGGGAAAACATTGGTGTAGCTGTTGTCGAAATTGCTCATCTCAGGCACGGTTGCCCAATTATCCAGGCTCCTGAAGCCCTGGCTGTTGGTTCGCGTGTGCTCGATTCTGGCACCGGCTATCAGCCTCAAATCATTGATATCGACAACCGACATGCCATAGCCGGAGTAAACCGATTCACTGATGTTGAAGTCATCGCTGTAGGAGTTACTGATCGACTGTGTCAAGGTCATGTCGTCAAGGAACGAATCAGAACGACGTTTATCAAAACGGTAGCCAAAGGGAAACTCACCAAAATTGTTGGCAATATTGGGGCTTAGAATTTCAGAAAGCTCTGGGCCGCCGCTGCTGATGATATAGCGCTGGTAATCATTGCTGCGTCGTCTATCAATGACCTTGGTGCCAAATTTGAATGACCCCGGCAAGTCACCAAATTCCATGGGGATGGTGAGATTGGTTTGCAGTTGATAACTGGTCTCGTCATTCACTTCATCTTCAAGATAGTTGTTGCCGTGACGAAATCTCAGGGCATCTGGATCAATATTATTACCGATGTGAGGAACTTCTCCTGTCTGCTCCCAGCGCAACACCGGGAAGTCAGGATTGCTTAAATCATACATCATGCGATCATCTGTATCCCAGCGATAGGTCCAGGCCTTGCGACCAGGCTTCTTTACTGAGTCCGATACAGCATAGGCAGCGGCATAATCCCAGTTCATGCCGTTCTCGAATTCGAATGACCCACCCAACCTGAGAAGATTCTGAGTGCTGACATCGTGCCTGTCGCGCCAAATCTGATGCACACGGGTGCCTTCCCAGACACCCTGCATTGGTGTCGAGTCTTCAGAAAATGATCCATTTCGCAAGAAGGTGTGGCCATGACGATCTTCGTCAGCCATGTAATGATTGCGGGTCAATGCCATGTAAAAATGCCGATCCTCTGCATCACTGACGTAGTCAAAGCGCAGTTCCATCGAGGTGCGTTCACGCCTGATGTCATAGGCCTTGGTTTGGGATCTGTTCAACAGCCATTCATCGCCAACTCGTGTGAAAGCTGGCTCGTGGTTGTTCATTTCCCTATTCATGGAATTTTTGGCGTAGGACAACATGACGCCGTAGTTTTGCGATTCCCCCAAAATCCTGCCCACACTCATTGCCATGTCATAGTTGGTGTTGTTACCCAATTCGCTGTAACCACCGGCGGCCTTGCCATTGATCAGACTGGGACTTGTGAATGCCCCGCGGGTGACAATATTCACCGTGCCACCAATGGCATCCGCATCCATGTCAGGCGTTGGCGCCTTGGTCACTTCCACACTTGAAATCACGTCGGAGTTGATCTGACCCAGACTCACCGCCCTGTCACCACCGGCAAATGGAATGTTCATGCCATCCACCGCGACGCGAGTCCACGCCGGGTTGCCACCCCTTATCACAACCTGATCGGCATCGCCACGATGACGGGTGACAGCCACGCCTGACACCCTGGCCACTGACTCAGCCACGCTGACATCAGGAAAGTCTCCCAGTGAGTCAGCGGATATGATGCTGACGATACGATCCGATGAACGCTGCTGCTCGATGGCACGGGATTGCGCCCCTCTGAAGCCGCGGACATCGATGCTGTCAACCCGCGTGGTTGCTCCTTGCGTTTCGCTGTCAGCCGCCATTGCATGCCATGCACTTCCCGATGCGACAATTCCAGCAATCGCAACAAGCATTTCTTTCGATAGAACTTTTCTCTTAGTAAACACCAACACAAGACCCTCCAAAACCATTTCAATAACTCAAAAGAATACCTGCCCAGATATTTCATCCAGGATATATTTTTTGAATTATTGTTTTGATATTAAAAATTCGACGCTGGAGAGCTTAGCCTTGAAATTTAAAGATTGAATAAAAATATTATATTTTTTGTGAATTCAATAAATTTTATTTGTTAATAGAAGCTTTACATTCTCATGGTACAAACACCTATCCAATGACTTCAGACAAACAGGTGTATAGCCCGTGTCCAACTCCCATATCAATCAATCCCGCCGCCAACTGCTCAAGGGCAGCGCCTTGGCCCTCTCCACTCCTTCCATTCCATTTCTTGGCGCACTGCAGGCCTTGTCCACGCGGGCCCTGGCGAATGACGGCATTTACTCAATGTCCGCGAAAAGTCCCTATGGCCCGCTAAGCCCAGTGAAGGATGAAATCACTGATCTGGAATTGCTGAAACTTCCTGAAGGCTTTCAATACATGAGCTTCTCCTGGACCGGTGATGCCATGAGCAATGGTGAACCGGTGCCCCATGGCCATGACGGCATGGGCGTTGTTGGCGTTCAGCAAGGCCCTGACGGCGAGGAAATCATCTTGATTCGCAATCATGAACTCGGGACCGGCAAGCTGATTGCGGCTTCCGGTGTCTATGATGGTGCTGAATTACCCGCGCAGACCTATGCCGCAGGTGGCAATACCAACCTGCATTTCCCAAGAAACAGGCAGGGCATGATTCGAACCGTGCCCAGCCTGGGGGGCACCATGTCCAACTGCGCGGGCGGTGTGACACCCTGGGGAACATGGCTGTCCTGCGAAGAAACCGTGCGTGACAACAGCGAAGCAGGAGGTCACAAGCACGGTTATGTCTTCGAAGTTCAGGCCGATCCCAGACAAACCACTGGCGTTCCCATCGTGGCAATGGGCAGGTACAAACATGAAGCCGCCGCAGTGGACCCAGCCACCAGCTATGTCTATCTGACGGAAGATAATCGCAATATGTCACCAATCTATCGATTCATTCCCAATGACAGAAGCCAACAAGCCAGCTCCCTGGAAAAAGGCGGGCGCTTGCAGGCGGCCAAGGTCAGATCCGTGACCCGCGCGGACCTATTGGCGCCAACACTGGGTGATGTCCATGAGTTGGAATGGGTTGAAATCGCTGATCCCGACATGGCTCCGGAAGGGCAAGCCAGCGGTCCTTACCTGCAATCACGGGAAAATGGTGCTCTGACCATCAGTCGTGGCGAAGGCGTATGGTACTGGGATGGCAAGATTTTCATCGTCGACACCAGCGCCGGCAGCAATGCCGCCGGGGAAGCAGGTCATGGTGAAGGGGCTGTATGGATGCTGGATACAGCCAGCGACAGACTCACCTGCATTTTCGCTTCTGCTGATGCCAAGGTGGGCAACAACCCCGACAATATCAGCGTCAGCCCACGTGGCGGCATCGTGATGTGCGAGGATGGCAGCGGCGTGGAAGATGAATTCGGTTTTGGAGAAAGGCTGCTGGGACTCGACGCCAGTGGTGATGCCTTCATCCTGGCCAAAAACAACATCATCCTCACGGACGACCAGATCAAGTCCTCCGGGAAACAGGTGATCCCTGGCGACTATCGCGGCCAGGAAATCGCGGGCGCCTGCTTCGACCCGACGGGTGAAATTCTGTTCATGAACATCCAGACACCCGGCATCACCTTCGCTATCTGGGGTCCGTGGGAAAAAGGTCCAATCTGACCGATCATCCCAGCTCAATGAGTGCCGAGCCAAGCTGCTCTTAGCGCAGCTTGGTCGGCCGTGAGTGTTTCGCCAAGCGCTTCCACTTTCTTCAACTGTAACCACGGTGACGCAACCAGTCGCAACGTGGATTCTTTCTCTTGGCCTCGCTGCAAAAAGCGAACGCTGGCATCATCACCAGGCTGAAAACGCTTCAGAGCCTGCTCCCAGCTCTCAATCGATCTCATGGGGAAGCGGCCAACGGCCAGGATTTCATCGCCTCTTTCCAGTCCCGCCTCATATAGCGGGGTGCCAATCAAGGGATTGTTCTCCAGACGCAGTTTGCCATTGACCCAAGCCATGGCCACATCACCGGCAAAAGCTGCCTCGGGATCGGTCCTCACCAGGCGCAAGCCCGCTTGTGCAAGAAGACCATTGAGATCGGGCAGTTCACTGCGGCGGATATGACGGCTGAAAAATTGCGCCGCAAATGCCTCGTCGCCAGTGAGCCTAGCAAGCGCCTGTTGCAGATCGTCAGGCGAATAGGGTGACTCGTCCCGACCATGATCTTGCCACATCTGCCGCATGTAATGATCAAGTGTCAGACCAGGGAAGTCACGCCGCAGCATCAAGTCCAACACCGCCCCCAGGGCCGCGCCATAGGTGTAGTAGGACAAAAACATGTTGCGTCTGTTGCTGGGATCATTAGAGATACCACCATCAAAGAATGGCGCCATTTCACTCATGTCCGTGGGAGAACCGAAACGCCTGGCCGGACTGTTCATCACCTCTCCCAAGGTATTGCCCAGTTGGCTCAAATAGTCGTCCAGGCTCATTTCACCGGCTCTGAGCACGGTGAGCGGGCCATAGTAGGAAGTAAAACCCTCCACAAACCATAGGCTGGAGCTCATATTGGCACGACTGAAGTCAAAGGGCTCAAGCTCCCTTGGCCTGATTCGCTCTGCATTCCAGGCATGGAAGAGTTCGTGGGAGATGGTGCCAAGTTGCGGCTGATAATCCGCTTCAATCAGGGATTGGGCACGGCTCAGCATTGTGGAGTTACGATGCTCCATGCCATCTCCAACGGCATGGGGAAGATAATCAGCGATAAATAAGTACTCGCCATTGTCGAAAGCCGGCAGTTCGCCAAAGACCTGGCGCTGGGCTTCGACCACGTTCTGGATTTTCGCCATCAACGTGTCGACGTCTGATTCCAGCCCATCATGATGCACCATCAAACGGAATGTCTGTGTCCTGTCCGCTTCCTCCACATGCCAGGCGCGTTCCGTGAAATCACTCATCTCCACCGGGCTGTCCATGAAATATTGCAAGTCTGGCGCCGTGAAGGCATGGGGGGAATCGCCAGGGATCAATTGGGTGGCCACTTTCCAGCTGGCGCTGGCGGGTTCAAAATGAATCTTGATCGAACGGTCCTGAAATTCTGGCGCCCACATAAACACGGCTGGCATGTTGAGTCTGGCATGAGACAGATCGATTGCGGCATGTGTGCCATCAATGCGGTCGCCATAAAGACGGTACTGCACATTGACGGTGCCTCCATGCCCGGAAATCAACCACACATCGGACTCTTCCCTGCTCACCGCCAAAGCCATGCCAGTCTCATCACTGGCTTGAAGTTCATAGACATTCTTGCCAAATTCATGGGTGGCATAGCGCCCCGGAGAAGAGCGGCTCATGCGGATTCTGAGGGGTGAGTCTCCCACCTCGCGCCATGTCACCCGGATTTCAGCCTCATGATGGGCTGCATTGGGAAAGCTGACTGTATACTCAACGG
>JBJHAY010000080.1:0-11471 GCA_050485205.1 Gammaproteobacteria bacterium | reverse complement strand
CACTGAAGCCGCTGGCGTCGGCGCCATGGGCGCGATCCTGCTGGCGGCAATGCGTGCCAGATTGAATTTTTCCATCCTGAGGGATGTGTGCGAGTCCACCGCCAAGGTTACCGCCATGGTCTACCTGATCCTGATCGGTGCTTCCATCTTCACCCTGGTGTTCCGTGGCCTGGGAGGAGACCAGGTGGTGGAAGAGCTGTTCCTGAGCCTGCCCGGCGGCGTCTTCATGGCCACCCTGTTGGTGATGCTGATCGTGTTCCTGCTGGGTTTCATCCTGGACTTCATCGAGATCACCTACATGGTGGTGCCCATCGTCGGGCCGATTCTGCTGGCCATGGGGCTGGACCCGATCTGGCTGGGGGTGATGCTGGCAGTGAACCTGCAAACCTCCTTTCTCACGCCGCCGTTTGGCTTTGCCCTGTTCTACCTGCGTGGGGTGACGCCGGCATCCATTGCCACCCAGGAACTTTACCGGGGGGTGATTCCCTTCATCCTGATCCAATTGGGCATGCTCATTCTGCTCTCTCTGTGGCCGGGGCTCGCCACCTGGCTGCCGGGCCGCCTCTGAGCGCCAATCTTCCCAGGGTTATGCTTGCGGAGGTTGGGGCTTAGCTGGTCTAATTTCCGCTGGAACCAGAACACAATACCAGGAGCCCACCCCCGCGATGAGCGATTCGAATGTCTTCGATCTTGAGCTAGACCCCAATCCCGATCCCAATGGCGATCTCACTACCCAGAGCATCGCCCTGCCATCGGACACCAACCAGGACGGCAACATCTACGGCGGCTGGCTCGCGGAAAAAATGGACATGGCCGCCAGCATCGCCTGCGGCCGCGTGGCCCGCGGCAAGGTGGCCACGGTGGCCATCGACAATATTTCCTTCCTGGCGCCGATCCGGGTGGGCTCGCTGGTGAGTTGCTATACCAAGATCAGGGGGGTGGGGCGCAGTTCCATCAAGGTGGAGGTGGAAGCCTGGGTGATACACGTGACCAGTGGCGGTGAATGGACCAAGGTGGCCGAGGGCCGCTTCATCTTTGTCGCCATCGACGACAATGGCCGTACGCGCTCGATTCCTCGTGGCAGCAGGTAGCTTTCCACATCAGCCTTGATCCTCCAGAGCCCACCCTGCTTACAACCGGCGCCATGGAGTATTACCAGTTCATCAGTTGCAGCCCCAGCCCGATGCTGTTGACATATTGGAAGTAGTCCACCAGGTTGGTGTTGTAACCACTCCTGCCCCAGAGCAACAGGGGGAATCCTCCGATCGACGCGGTCAGTTCCACGGTGGTTGTGTTGTGTCTGAATGCATGCTCCGACCCTGTCGTCTGCGTCAGGGCTATGTTGTCCAGGCACAGACCTGAGCCACCAAGACAGTGACTGCCGTCACGGCTGAAATTGTGTTGCAGAGTCAAACTCATCCCTGGCATAGCGAGGGTCCTGTCCGGTGGCGATCATATTCTGTACCGCTTGATCGAAAAGCATTGGATGCCCGATCTGCTGGCCATTTGACTCGTGTCCAATGATCAAGTCAAGGTAGTCATTCTCACCTTGCCAGTAGCGCAGGAACAGGCTTGGGTCGCGGCAGATTGGTCCATATCTGAGGAGTCTGGTGTATCGAGAATGGCTTCATCAGCCAAGGCAATCACGGGTTGCAGATCTCGCTTACCACAGCCAAACAACCGCTCGATCATCTGGTCACGAGTAAAGATATATAGCGGCATGATTCGATATGACGGGTCAGTAACTTGTGTGCAAAAATCGTTTCTTCCTGTTCAAGCTGCGTGTGGTGGCCAGCACCATCACTGACATGTGCGTAAATGGTCACTGGCTGGGCCAAAGCAGAAGGTGCAAGCAAGTAACAGAGAAGCAACAGAAACAAAACAGCGACAGATGTTGTTGGCATGTTGAATCTCATTGTCGAGGCCGGAGTGCGATATCAACCCACTCCCAATGAATGTGAACCCCCGATTGCAGCCGGGGATGTTGATTACGAGCGGAGCTCCTCCCTGGGATTCAGGTAGGTCCCAGCTTCACTCTGCCGGGTTCACGGTTGCCCTTTCCTGCTGTTCCAGAAATTCCTGCAAGCGCCGATTGAAGGAATCATCCTGCCCCAGATCGGTAGTTATCAGGTGATTGAATCGCTGTTCCGTCACTGAGCGCGCCGTGGTCTCATCACGCAGGATGGTCGGGCGGATAAAGATCATCAGAACACGCTCGCCATTGCTGCGGGCAGAGGAACGGAACAATGCTCCCAGCAGTGGGATGTCGCCAAGCACTGGCACCCTGGTTTGCACCTGGTCGAATTGGCCCTCCATCAAACCGCCGAGCACCAGCAAATCCCCGTCCTGCACCAGCACATTGGTGGCAATCGTGCTTTTCGAGGTAACCACGTCGGCGGTGCCAAGTTGGGTACCGGAGCCGAGCAACTTGGAACTTTCCTGCTCCAGCGACAGGCGCACGGCGCTGCCTTGGCTGATCTGCGGCGACACCGTGAGCTTGATGCCGACATCCTCGCGGGTAATGGTCTGGAAGGGATTGCCCGCCTCCGCCGCCAAGGAGGTAAAACTGCCGGTGAGGAAGGGCACGTTCTCGCCCACGCTGAGCTTGGCGGTTTCATTGTCCAGGGTGACGATGGACGGTGTCGACAATACCCGGGTCCTGCCATCGGTTTTCAGTGCCTGCACCAGCAACCCGAAACCACGGCCGCTGGCGGAATCGAAATCGCCCCCCAGCATCAGCCCGCCACTGACGCCACCGAGCAGGTTGCCCATGGTCTGCAATTCCTGGTTCGTCACTTCGCCGTCGCTGGCAAAGCCCAGCAGGGTGCTCAAGATGTTGTCAAACTTGGACAGGTAGCCACCGCCATTGCGTTCCGCATAGGCAAGCTGGACTGACAGACGTCTTGCCTGGTCTTCGGACAACTCGGCCACCACTGCCTCTATCAGCACCTGCGGACGGCTGATGTCCAACTGTCTGACCACGTTGCGCAGCTCCAGCAATACTGTCGGCGGTGCCGCCACTATCAGGGCATTGTTGGGCTCATCGATTTCCACCCGGTAGCCCTGGCCACGGACATCGCTGGCGCCGCTCTCCAGGACCTGGCCCGCCAACTGCAAGAAGCTGTTGGATCCAAGCAGGCCATCCAACATCGGCTTGAGTTGCGACGCCTTGGCGTAGTTGAGGTATATCACATCGAAACCGGCATTACGCGTGCTGGCAACGTCCAGGCTCGTGATCATGTTGCGAAAGGTGGCGCGGGTCAGGCGTGGGCCGCTGACGATGAGACGGTTATAGCGATTGTCCTCGACCACGGTCAGACCCTGGTCACGCAGTTGCTGCAACTGGCTGACGATGTGTACCGCTTCAGCTGCTGCTATGTGTTCGAGTTCGATGATTTCGATTTCGCTGTTGGCGGGGTCGTCCAACTCGGCAACGATGGGGGCAAGCGCGGCGACATTGGCGCTGAAATCAGTAACGACGATGTAATTGCGCTGCTCAAAGGCCTGGATGCGCGCGAAGGCACTGAGCAGAGGGCGCAATACCGGTACCAGGTCAGCCGCCGACACCGTTTCCACCCTGAACAGGCGCGTTTCCAGTTCATTGGCGCCCCCTGCCAACATGCCAAACGCCTGGGCAACAGGCACGATGCGGGTGACAGCGCCGTCCTCGACCGCCTGGAAACCCTGAACCTGGATCGCTGCCAGGAAAGCTTCATACAGCATGTCGGCGTCTATCGCCTGCGGCGCAATGATGGTGACGCGGCCACTGACACGCGGATCAAGCACAAAGGAACGGCCGGTGATTTCCGCAACGCTTTCGATCAGGCTGCTGATCTCCGCATCGCGGAAATTGATGGTCACCTGAGCCTGGGCCGCCAATTCCAGCGAAGCTGTCAATAATGCAAGTACTGACAGGACTGTGATCAATTTTGCTGTGATATGGATCATTCGCTGGATTCTATTCATCTGAAAATGGATATTCATTCAATTACCAAGACCAAGGGCAGGTAGGAAGCGCAGGGCCAGGGCAGGGGCATTGACGTGAATCACGCTCTCCTGGCCATCGCGCAGGACCATCACCGGCAACGCACCATTGGTGCTGTACAGCATCCATTGCGCTGGATTCTGCATCAGTTCCTGCACGTCGTGGTTGCCCACCCGCACAATCACATCACCCTCCTGCAATTCCGCCAACTGTCGCATTTCTTCGGACAAGGCATCGAGCTTGAGGCCGCTGTTCTGGTTGTCCAAACCAACCGGCACGGCGGTAAACATCTCCCCCAGTGTGAAGCCCGGGGGGAGTCCGGCGCTAGTCTGGGTGCTGCTCCCGGTGCCGCCTTGCTCAGATGGCAATGCCATCCTTATCATGGAAATCTGCTGGCGCCTGCCGTTCTGCATCACCACCACCCGGTAGGGCTCGATGGCTTCTATCCTGACACCACTCTGCAGTTCATCACCCACCTGATAGACCTTTTCAGCAGCACCGCTCATGCGCAGGATCGCAGTGGCCTTGTCTGCGGCATGAACGATGCCGAGCAGTGCCGCATCCAGGCGTGCTTCCTCAAGGGTTTCTGTTGCAACCCGCGTCTGGTCCACCTTGGCCGTGGCAAACCATTGCCAGGGCTGCGGGGTGTTGCGCGCAGCCGTTGACATTGGCCGCGGCGCATCTGGTAACCCTGGAGCGCGCAACCAGATCCAAGCCACGCTCAGCACCAGCAGCCCGCACAGCAGTGCCAGCATCATATTGATGCGCGCTAACCAGTTAGCCACTGTCACGACTCAACTCCAGGTGGGCCTGCACCCACGTCTTGCCTGCCTTGTCGGTTGCGGCGGTTTCGCCGGCCGCGCCTGCCAGCGGTGCCACGCTGATGTGCTCCAACGCCAGGCCCTGGCACATGCCCAACTGTGCCAGCCGCAGCACATCGTTGCCCTCGCCACGCAGGTCAAGTGAGTAGTGGTTACCGCTCACCGCAAGGCGGAGCAGATCCAGCTGCGCACGCTGTGCCAGCAGGCGCAGCAGTGCTTCGGTTTCGTGTTGCGGCATTGGCGCTTCCGCGCAGGCATTGTCCAGCCGTGCCAGCAGCGCGGCCTGTTCCTGCCACCACTGCTCCTGCGCAAGCAAGTCGGCTCTGCGTCGTTGCAGGCTGTCACGTTCTTCCAAACCCTGGGAAAACAGCAGATAGATTGCCGCCACCAGCAGTACCGCCGCTCCCAGGAGCAGGGTTCGGCGTTCGCTTTCCTGCAACTTCTGCCAATATCGCTTCACCGCGCGCCTCCCCTGACTATTTCAGCCAGCGTCCGCGGCGTGAACGCTACCGTGATCCCGGAATCGCTGCTGGACACCTGCATGCCGGCTTGGCGGAACGGTTCAACGGCACTGCCACCTGGCAGGTGCAGGCTGCCGCCTTGACCATTAAGGTCCAGGGCCGACAGTTCACAGCGACAGTCCCGCAACAAGTAATCCAGGTTTTGCAGCATCACTGCCACCGGCTGCTGTTGTTGTCGTGCCTGCAGGAAACGCCCATTGACCTGTTGCTCCACGGCGACACGGATGTTGCTGGAGAAGTTGCTGGAATTGGCCGAGTCGGCCACATTCAATCCCGGAAACAGACGGACGACTGTCTGCGCCTGCCGCTTTTCCAGCAAGGCCACTTCCGCGTGCAAGTTGGCTATGTCGAGCTTGAGCGCCGCATAGCCCAGTCCCAGTCCCAGCACCAGCAGGGCCGCCGTTGACCACCATTGTGGCAGTCCAGTCTTTGTCTGTGGGGCAAATTCACCGCTGCGCAGGTTGGCGGCTTTGGCAATGGCAGGGGCAATGGGGGAAGGGTGATGCCAGTCGAAGCGGCCTTCCACGCCAGCAGCGCGGGCGCGCAACGCGGACGGCAATGCCGCGTCCGCCAGCCACAGCCTCAGGCGTGCCTGCGCATGCTGTTCCAGCAATTGTTCGATCAGCACACTGGCAAGGGCGGGCGGTGCCGCAAAACCCTGCCACAGGCCATGACGAACCACCCAGTAGCCGTCGCCGCGATCGGCAACCGCGATGTCATTTTCCGCCCATGGTAATGCCAAGTAATCCGGCACCAGATTGACGGCTGCAAGCCCCTGTTGTTGTTCCCGGGCTTCCAGGTCATCCACTACGGACCGCAACTTGGCGCGAGCCACCACCAGCACCAACACCCGACCTTCCTGCTCGGCAAGTTGCAGGCACAACAGTTCCTCCACTGGACCAAGCAGGCGTTCCTCCAGCAACCATGGCAACAGTTCCTTCCACTTGCGGCGCGGTGCGGAAGGCTGTTCCAGCCAGTGCAGGACCAGATGTTCCGAAGGAAAAAACATGGTCATGAGGGAGCTCCCATGCGTTGCATGCAGGGATCCTGAAGGTTCAGCATTTCCTCTGGGGCCAGTTGTGCCGCTGCTACCTGTGGAACGGCTTGCAGAGTCCTGCGCAACACGCGCGGCTGGTCCACCCCATAACGATCGATGACACTGCTGATGTCCAGGATGGCGCTGCCCAGGCTGACACGCAGGTCGAGCTGGAAATAATCGGATTTCACGTCAACCAGCATTCGTGGCCAGCGTGCCTCGGCGGTGGCCACATCGAGATTGAAATAGGCGCTCACACGCGAATGGAAATCTTCCAGGCGTCGGAACGGCCGCGTGCTGCTCACAAATTCGGCAAAGCTGTCACCAAGTTCACCGCCCAGGGCCCCCAACAGTGCAGGTGGCGCGGTATTGATGTTGATGCTGGTCACGCGCGGCAGCGCACTGAGCAAGGGGTGCAAGATTGCCAGCATTTGGGCATCGTATCCGCGTATCACCGCCAGTTCCTCCACATCGGTCATGGGTGAATTTGCCACCATGTGGCGGCTGCGTTGGGAATCGTATTGAGTCTGTTCCGCGCCCCACTGGTTGATCTGGACCTGATCTGCATCCACCCAATCTATAATGCTTGCGGCCTGCGCTTCGCTGGCTGGCAAGCCGAACTGACCCAAAAGCACCAGCCAGGTCTTGATGAAGCCGGACTGCGCTAGCTCACCCGCCGCTGGCTGCTCCATCTCCTGCCGCCAGCGTTCCTCATCGTAGGCCATGAAACTGTTGATGTTGAAAGCACCCTGCAAATCCCGCAGGCAACCGCTGATGAAGGCTCCTTCCACCGGCAGCAAGGGCACTGCCTGTGCCCAGGTTTCTTCGAGCGTGTCGACGGCGCGGTCATCACGCTGTGACGACAGCAGTTGCAAGGCCCAGTTCTCCACGCTCAAGGCCAGCAGTTGCGCCTGTTCGCCATGAAAGGCGCGCGCGGCGCCAGCAACATCCAATTGATGTCGGTAAAACACCATGGCGAGACTGGATATCAGCGCCAGCATCAGTATCAGCGCCGCCAGCAAGGCAACCCCTTTTTGCCGCCCGTACTCAACCATTGACATCGGCTCCTGGATCGTTATTGCCATCGATGCCCGGGAATAGTTTGTAAGTGGACGTCCCGTCGCTCAGCGTAATGGTCACCCTCACCAAACGTGGCAGACTGCTCAGGCTATGCTGCTCATTCAGGGGTGGCCAGGTGGTCACGAAATCACTCTGGCGGTTCAACTGTTCGAAGCGAATCTCCCGCACCGCATTCAACAGCACTTGCTGCCTCGGTTCGAATTCCCTTGGCGATACATGGATGGGCCAGCTTTGCCGCAACAGGTCGCTGCCTTCCAGCACGTAGCGGATGCGCATTAGCCCGCTTGGATTGGTTGAAATGGGGACACCACCGCCACGCGACAGGCTGAGCACGAGCCGTTGGTTGTAGCCGGTGACATAGGCCCCTTCCACGCTGCCGAAACCGTCGGCAAAGGGGCGTGCCCGCAGATGGTAAATATCGCTGCCGATCTGCTGCCAGGCCTCTTGCAGCTGCACGCTGGCGGCAAGATTGTCGCGGCTGCGCTGATTGACACCGAGCACCACGTCTACCGCCTGCCAGGCCATCAAGGACATCACGGCAAGCAGCAACAGCGCTACCACGACTTCGATCAGGGTAAAACCCCTGCTTGCCGCAGGCGCTTTGAATACCTGCAATGCCCGCTTCATGGCTCTGCCCTGCCGGTGGTGGAGAGGTAGAGCGCAAGATTGGCCACCACGCGCTCGCCTTCCGCTTCCCGCACCGATACCTGGTAACGCAACAGGCCTGAACCCGCTGCCGGTTCCATCTCGGTGGCAAAGCGCCAGTCCTGGCCGGCCTGGCGTACCTCACCCTGCTGGCGTTGAGGCTGCGAAATCCGGCCAAGCCAGCCGCGTGAGCGGCGATACTCCTCCAGCAATTGGTTCCATGCCACCTGGTTACCCAGAAAACGTTCGCGCAAAAGACGGCGTTCGTCCGCATACTGACTCACCAGCGCGATGGCGGACCCCAGCACCCAGCCCAGGATGGCGAGCGCTACCGCAACTTCCAGCAACGTAAAGCCACGCGTCCGCAATCTTGGTTGGACATCATGCCGCGCACTGTTGGGCTTGTTGTTCATGGTTCAAGGTCTTCTCTGTTGCGGCAGTAAATCCAGCACGCCACTGTCCGCCTGCCATTGCAGGGCAAAGCGCGCATCGCTGCGGGAGAAGGACAGGTACAGGGTTTCCTCCGGCAACAGCGCTCCTTCGCTCCAAACCAAGGCCGGCAGTCGCGGGCCGTCCAAGGCTTCATTGCTGGCAAGCGGCAGCGTCAGGTTGGTTCCCGCCGCCAATTGCAGGGCTTCCGGATCCGCCAGCGGGTACCAGCGATATCTGTAATACACCATTGCCTGCATGCGACTGCCCGCGCCAGGCGCGGGATCGATTTGTATACCATAGGCGACGCCTTCCAGCAGGGCACGATCCGCCAAATCCTGTAACCAGGCCTGTACTCGCCCGGCTTCTGCCAGATAGGGCCTGTCGCCGGCCTGCCGCAGGGCAAGCACGGAAATCGCCGACAGCAGAGCGACGATCACCACCACCACCATGATTTCAAGCAGGGTAAATCCTCGCTGGAGCAAAGGCAGTCCTGGCAAATGTATGGCGGCGCGCTTCATTGAATGTTCCAGTTGCCCCAGTCCTTCTCGGCGCCTTCTCCGCCCTCCTGGCCATCGATGCCCAGGGTGTAGATGTCGATTTCCTTGCCGTGACTGCCGGGATTGGCATAGCGATATTCCACGCCCCAGGGATCAAGAGGCATGGATTCCAGGTAGGGCCCTTTCCAGTTGCTCTCCCCCTGCGGCGCCTCGAACAGGGCGCCCAGGCCCTGCTGGCTGGTCGGATATCGGTAATTGTCGAGGCGATAGAACTTCAGCGCACTTTCAATGCTGCGTATGTCCTGCGCGATGCGGGTTTCCTGCGCCTGCTGTACCTTGCTGAAGATGGTCGGCGCCAGCATCGCGCCGAGCAGCGCGATGACCACCACCACCACCATGATTTCGATCAAGGTGAATCCGCTTTGCTTGTTCATGGGTTCTCTCGTTTTCCTAGATCATGTTGTTCATGTCCATGATGGGCAGCATCACCGCCGCCACCACGGAGAGGATCACCAGGCCCATCAGGACGATGAGCACAGGGTTGATGACTTTCAAAAATACTTCCACCGCCGCCGCCAGGCGCAGCGCGTAGTAGTCGGCGACCTTGAGCAGCATGGTGTCAAGCTCGCTCGATGCCTCTCCACTGCCAACCATGTGGATCAGGAAGCCGCTGCCGACCTGGTTTTCCTGCAAGGCTTTTTGCAGGGAGCTGCCTTGACGAATACGTTCTGTCACCGCGTTCATGCGCGCCCGCAGCTCCAGGTTTTTGACCACGGCTGCCGCAATTTTCAGGGACGACAAGGCCGGCACCCCATTGTGGAGCAAGGTGCCGAGACTGCGCGACCAGTCAGCAAGCGCCGCCATCCGCAACCAGCGGCCCAAGCCTGGTATGTCCAACAACAGGCGATGCCAGCGCTGCCTGATGTGCTGGTGGCACAACAGCAGTTTGCCGCCCACCAAGAGTGCCATCGATACCAGAAGCAACCACCAGCCATGCTGCTGAACCAAGCCACTCAGTGCAATTACGATGCGAGTGACCAGCGGCATCTCGCGCTGAGACGAGGCGAAAATCACCGCGATTTTCGGCACCACATGGATCATCATCAGGCCGATCACCAAAATTGAGCTCACCAGCAACGTTGTCGGATAGATAAGCGCCCGTTTCAGCGTGCGCGAGTTTTCGGCGGAGTGTTCCAATTCTCCGGCCAGGCGCAGCATCACTTCCGGCAGGTGCCCGCTTTCCTCGCCGACGCCCAGGCCAGCCAATACACTTTCTGGCACCAGGTACTGGCCGCGTCTGAGTGCCTCGGACAGCGAACGTCCTTCCAGTATCTGCGCACGCCAACTTTCGACGATGCGTTTCTGCTGTCGCGTCTCGGCCTGTTCTATGGTCATGCCCAGGGCCTCCACCAACGGCAGGCCCGATTGCAGCAGAATCGCCAATTGTTGCAGCAGCAGCGACAGATCAAAGATGGAGATTCTGCTCTTGCCCCAGGAACTGCCCTGCCACGTGGATCTGCCCGCCTGTCTTACCTGCGCCAGCACAACCACATTAGAAGGCAACAAAGCCTGGTCCCGTAACAAACGCCTGGCATGGCGATCCGAATCGGCGCTGATGATGCCGCTCACACGCTTGCCACGCTTGTCATAGGCGATGTAATCAAAAGCCGGCATATTGTTCCGGAACCTCAGATGCTGGTGACACGCAACACTTCTTCAATGGTAGTGATACCGTTTGCGACATGGGCAAAGCCGGCGTTGCGTATGCTCGGCACTCGCTTGCGCACGGCTCTTTCCAGTTCCACTTCTCCCCTGTCCTCATGGATCAGGGTCTGCAATTCCTCATCCATCTCCACCAGTTCAAACAGCGCCAGGCGTCCCGCAAATCCGGTATGGTTGCAATGCTCACAGCCGCCTGCCTGATAAAGGGTCGCGCCCACCACCACGTTCAGCAGCCGCGCCTGATAATCATTGGCGGCCTCTGCTTGCTTGCAGTGCTGGCACAGACGGCGCACCAGTCGTTGTGCGACCACGCCGCGCACGGTGGAAGCCAGCAGGAAGGCATCGATGCCCAGGTCCCGCAAGCGGGCGATGGCGCCAACCGCGGTATTGGTATGCAGCGTGGCAAGAACCAGATGACCAGTAAGGGATGCTTGTGTCGCAATCTCGGCAGTTTCGCCATCGCGGATTTCGCCGATCAGGATCACATCCGGGTCCTGCCGCAGGATGGCGCGCAGGCCACGCGCAAAGGTCATGCCGGCGCGCAGATTGATCTGGGTCTGGCTGATGCCTGGCAACTCGTATTCGACCGGGTCTTCCACCGTCATGATGTTGCGCGCCAGTCCGTCCATCTGTTGCAGGGCCGCATAAAGCGTCGTGGTCTTGCCGGAACCAGTGGGCCCGGTAACAAGAATGATGCCGTGCGGGCGATCGATGAGTTGTGCGAGTCTGTGC
>JBJHAY010000079.1:0-11535 GCA_050485205.1 Gammaproteobacteria bacterium | reverse complement strand
ATTCAAGCGAGGACTGTTTGAGGAGCGCAGCGACGAGTTCCGCAGCGCCGTCCTGGCGATGCTCGGAGGCTGAAGGCGGGGGGAAGGGGGGACCGTTCCCTGGCTGACCAACAAAGGGCGGGTAACAAGACAAAAACCAACCAAGAGTAACGTGGATCCCGCTCTCTGGCTGGCCACCAAAGGGCGGGTACTAAGACAAAACCAACCCAAAAAAGGAGGTGGATACCGCTCAAGGGCTGTCCAACAACGGGTGGGTAACACAAGAAAGACCACTGAAGCCAACAAGAACCACTGGTCGTGAGCAGGGGGAGCTCAGTGCTCGCGGGTGGCGTGGAAGCGGATGTCGGGCCAGCGTTCCTGGGTGAGGCTGAGGTTGACCCGGGTCGGCGCCAGATAGGTGAGATGACCGCCGCCATCCAGCGCCAAGTTCTCCATGGCCTTGTTGCGGAACTCCTCCAGCTTGGCCGGCTTGTCCGCGCTCACCCAGCGCGCCGTGTGCACATTCACCGGCTCGTAAACGCAGTCCACCTTGTACTCATCCTTGAGCCGATAGGCCACCACCTCGAATTGCAGCACCCCCACCGCCCCCACGATCAGATCATTGTTGCGCAAGGGCATGAACACCTGGGTGGACCCTTCCTCGGAAAGCTGGGTAAGCCCCTTCTGCAACTGCTTGAGCTTGAGCGGATCCTTGAGGCGGATGCGCTTGAACAGTTCCGGCGCGAAGTGGGGAATGCCGGTGAAGTGCAGGTCCTCGCCCTCGGTGAAGGTATCGCCGATCTGGATGGTGCCATGGTTGTGTAGACCGATGATGTCACCGGAAACCGCGTACTCGGCCTGTTCCCGCTCGCCGGCAATAAAGGTCACCGCGTCGCTGATGCGCACTTCCTTGCCCAGGCGCACATGCTTGATTTTCATGCCCTTGCTGTAGGCACCGGAACACACGCGCAGAAAGGCGATGCGGTCGCGGTGGCGTGGGTCCATGTTGGCCTGGATCTTGAACACGAAGCCTGAGAAGCGCGGTTCGTCGGCTTTCACTTCGCGCCCGACGGTGGGGTGGGACTTGGGCGCGGGCGCCCATTCCACAAATTTCGTCAACATTTCCTCGACCCCGAAATTCCCCAGGGCAGTGCCGAAGAATACCGGGGTCTGGCGGCCTTCGAGATAGGCCTGCAAGTCGAATTCATGACTGGCGCCACGCACCAGTTCGATCTCATCCATGAATTCTTCGGCATAGGTCCCCAGGTACTGCCTGGCCTCGGCACTTTCCAAGCCCTGGATCTTGCGGATTTCCGACAGCTCGCTGCCATGGCCCTGCTCATAGACATGGATGGTATCGGTGTAGAGGTTGTAGATACCCTTGAAACCCTTGCCCATGCCCAGGGGCCAGTAGATGGGGGCGCACTGGATCTTGAGGATGTCCTCGATCTCGTCCAGGACTTCCACGGCGTCGCGGATGTCGCGGTCCAATTTGTTGATAAAGGTGAAGATGGGGGTGTCGCGCAGGCGGCAGACATCCATCAGCTTGATGGTGCGATCCTCCACGCCCTTGGCGCCGTCGATCACCATCAGCACTGAGTCCACGGCAGTCAGCACCCGATAGGTATCCTCGGAGAAGTCCTCATGGCCTGGTGTGTCCAGCAGGTTGACCACGCGGCCGGCAAAGGGAAACTGCATCACCGAGGAGGTGACGGAAATTCCCCTCTCCTGTTCCATGGTCATCCAGTCCGAGGTGGCGTGGCGGTCGGTCTTCTTGCCTTTCACTTCGCCGGCCTTCTGGATCACCCGGCCCTGCAGCAACAGTTTCTCGGTGATAGTGGTCTTGCCGGCGTCGGGGTGGGAGATGATGGCGAAGGTGCGTCTGCGCCCGATGTCTTCGGCCAGTGCAAGGCTGGCCGTGGTGTCCGTTGCCATGAATGGCTGTCCTCGCGTTGAATCCCGTGGCATTGATCCTGGCCTTAGATGAGGCGCCCTGCCCCATTCAACAGCCAGGCCAACAAAAGGCGCGGATTATACCGCTCCCGCGCCAATGATGCATAATGTCGCAACATTCTTCGGAGCAGTGTATGCCGGCATGACTCTCGACATCATCCTGGTCTTTGCCCTCCTGGCAGGAGCCCTGATTCTGTTCATCAGCGGCTGGCTCAGGATGGACCTGGTGGCACTGATGATCATGGCGCTGTTGCCGATCCTGGGCCTGGTGAGCGCCACTGACGCCATCAGTGGCTTCAGCAATCCCGCCGTGATCACGGTATGGGCCATGTTCATCATCAGCGAAGGGCTGACCCGGGCCGGTATCGCCGATCAGATCGGGCGCCGGGTGATGGCCATGGCCGGACACGGTGAAGCCCGGCTGATCGCGGTATTCATGCTGGTTTCCGGCACGCTCTCCGCCTTCATGAACAATATCGGCGTCGCCGCCCTGATGCTGCCGGTGGCGATCAAGGCGGCACGGATGAGTGGCATTGCCCCCTCCCGCCTGCTGATGCCCATGTCATACGGCACCCTGCTGGGCGGGCTGATGACCCTGATCGGCACCCCACCCAACCTGCTGGTGAGCACGGCACTTGGAGAAGTCCGTGGCTCCGGCTTCGGCTTTTTCGACTTTGCCTGGATCGGCCTGCCGGTGCTGCTCATTGGCACCGCCTTCGTGGCCCTGGTGGGGCGCCACCTGCTGCCGCGTACCGATACCACCAGCGCCACCCAGGGACAGAGCAGTCTGCGCAATCAATACGGCTTGCAGGAACGCATTTTCGCCCTGCGGGTACCTGGCGAATCCCTGTTGGCAGGGAAGAGCATCGCCGAGTCGGGCCTGGTGACCGCCGCCGGCCTGGTGATCATTGCCCTGATCCGCAAAGGGCGCACCCAGGCCCTGCCCCATCGCTCAACGGCGTTGGAAAGCGGAGACATCCTGCTGGCCCAGGGTCGCTTCGAGCATTTCCAGCGTCTGCGCAACTGGAGCACCCTGAGCATCGAGCGGGAAGCCCCGATCCTGCACGAACGCCTGCTGGCCAACAACCTGTTGGCGGAACTGGCGGTGGATGAGCAAGCCCCGGTCTGTGGCGAGAAGCTGCACCACCAGTCGTTTCGCGAGCGCTTCGGGGTCAATGTGCTGGCGATCCGCCGCGATGATGAGATCACCCGCACTTATCTGGGCGAAATGGTACTCCAGGCTGGCGATCGCCTGCTGGTGCAGGGGCCGCCAAAGACCTTGGCCTCGTTGCCCACCTCCCGTGCCTTTGCCGCCATCACCCCCCTGGAAGCGGAGCAGGCCCGCGCCAACTACCAACTGCTGGAGAGCTTGTTCGTGCTGCGGGTGCCGCCGGACTCTTCCCTGGCCGGTTCGACCCTGGCGGAAAATCGCCTGGGTGACGCCTTCGACTTTCGGCTCCTGGGCCTGTTCCGTGAAGGTCAGGTACTGGAAAATCCAGGTTCCGAGGAAGTGATACAGGAGGGCGACCTGCTGCTGATCCAGGGCCGCGAGTCGGACCTGGACATGCTGCGGGGCCTGCAACAGCTGGAACGGCTGGACGACGCCAGCCCCTACCTGGAAGTGTTCGACCGGGGGGAACTGGAATTGCTGGAAGCCACCCCCCACCCCCACAGCAAGCTGGTTGGCAAGCGCATCGACGAACTGGGCCTGGATGAGCAATATCAGGTGGAAGTGACCGCCATCTGGCGCGGTGGACGTCCCTATCGCTCGGGACTGCGGGCCATGGTGCTACAGGCGGGAGATGGTCTGCTGATCGCCGGGCCCAGGCAGCGGCTGGCGGAACTCAATCGCCTGGAAGACCTGATCATTCTGAATCCGGTCCGGGTTGAGCAGGTGGATGCGCGCAAGGCGCCATTGGCGGCAGGCATCATGGCACTGGTGATTCTGCCGGTATTGCTGGGCTGGCTGCCCATTACCATTGCCGCCGTGGCCGGCGCCTGTCTGATGGTGCTCAGTGGCTGCCTGAACATGGAGCAGGCCCACCGCGCCATCGACTGGCGCGCCATTTTTCTGATCGCCGGCATCCTGCCCCTGGGCATAGCCATGCAGGACAGCGGCGCCGCCACCTGGCTTGCCAGCCAGGCGCTGGCTTTATTGAGTGGCTGGGGGCCATGGCCGGTCATTGCCGGTCTCTACCTGCTCACAGTGCTGGGCACCCTGGCTGTCCCCACGGTGGCACTGGTGCTGGTGATGTCGCCGATTGCCCTGACACTCAGCACAGAATTGGGGATTGCCCCCGAAACCGCCATGATGGCGGTGGCCATCGCGGCCACCTCCCTCGCCAGTCCGGTGTCCCATCCCGCCAATATTCTGGTGATGGGCCCTGGTGGCTACCGCTTCACCGACTATCTGAAACTGGGACTGCCACTGACACTCATCGTATTCTTGCTGAGCGTGTTGTTGTTGCCCCTTTTCTGGCCCCTGTAGCAGACGGGTCTCCCAGTTTGGCCCGCAGACGGCTGATCGCCTGACTATGCAGTTGACACACCCGCGATTCTGTCACGCCCAGCACCGCGCCAATTTCCTTGAGATTGAGTTCTTCCTGGTAATAAAGCCCCAACAACAGTTTTTCCCGCTCAGGTAACTCGTCAATGGCTTGCACCAGACGTTCCCGTTGCTGTTCATCCATGATCATATCGAAAGGAGAAGCAAAACTCTTGGCGGTGGACTCCGGCTCCCCCCCTTCCTCAACCAATTCCTCGAATGGCAGCAGGTGGCCATTATTGGTATCACTGAGCAATTGCCTGTATTCCTCCAACGTCATGTCCAGGGCCTTGGCAATGTCGCGCTCGGCGGGAGGGTGTCCCAACTGTTGCTCCAGGCGGCGGATGCAATCGTCCATGGCCCGGGCATTGCGCCGGGCGCTGCGTGGCAACCAGTCACGGGTACGCAACTCATCAATCATCGCGCCCCTGATGCGTTGACTGGCAAAGGTGGCGAAGCTGGCGCCAGCGCCACTGTCGAAACGCCCCATGGCGTCCAACAGCCCCACTACCCCAGCCTGAATCAAATCATCCAGTTCGATGCTGGCTGGCAACTTTACCTGCAAGGCCAGAGCCTGCCGCCTGACCACCGGGAGATACTCCTGAATGAGGGCATTCTGATCTATCTTGCCTTTGGCCGTGTACATTTTTACTCCCGTAACGCTTGTTATCCGCCATGGGCTTTCTGTTTATCCGTATCAACCACCAGCACCAACCAGATGCGCCAGACGCAGCATTCGGTCGTCAGGGATTTCCGCGTGAGACAGCACCACCAGTTGCTTGAGGCGACGACGTAAAAAACGCGCAAGTAAATTGCGCAGAACCGGTTGCACCACCATTACTGGGGGTTCACCAGAAGCCTCCTGCCGCTCCAACGCTGTCTGCGTTTGCAGCAACAAGGTCTGCGCCAACCCCGGCTCCAAGGCCCCACCATTATGTAACACCTGATTCAAAACCTGCTCCAGGCCGCCATCCAAGCCAATGACATTGAGTTCATCCTGCCCTGGGAACCACTGCTGGGTAATCGCCCGACCCAGGGCAACTCTGACCCTTGCAGTCAATTCCACCAAATCCAAGTCCATGCCGGTGCACTCGGCCAAGGTATCGAGAATGCTGCGCAAATCCCTGATCGGCACCTGTTCCGCCAACAGATTTTGCATGATGCGCAGCAACTGCGACAGACTGAGGGTCTTGGGGACCACTTCCTCCACCAGGGCTTTATTGTCCTCACCCAGTTTGTCAAGCAACTGTCGGACTTCCTGACGTCCAAGCAGATCTGCGGCATGACGATGCAACAGGTGATTGAGATGAGTTGCCACCACCGTGCTGGCATCCACCACCGTATAGCCATAAATCTGTGCATGCTCCCTGTGATTTGCATCGATCCAGACGGCTGGCAGCCCAAAAGCCGGGTCATGAGTGGCGATGCCTTCCACCTGTCCGGTGGTAACACCTGGGTCAATGGCCAACCATTTGCCCGGATGAATATCGGCACGCCCGATTTCGGCACCCTTGAGTTGAATCACATAGGTATTGGGGCCCAAGGACAGGTTGTCACGGATATGCACCACTGGAGGCAGGAACCCCATTTCCTGGGCGAATTTCTTGCGCACGCTTTTGATACGCCCCAACAACTCACCCTGCTGAAAATGATCCACCAGCGGAATCAGTCTGTGGCCAACCTCCAACCCTAGTATGTCCATGAGTTGGACATCATCCCAGCTTGCTTCCAGGCTTTCGGGGACCTCCTGTGCTTCCGGCTGCGGCAAGCTCTCGCTTTCAGTTGCCGCGCCCGCGTGCCGCGTCAGAAACCATGCGAGGCCACCAAGCAGAACCGTGAACAAGAGGAAGACGAAATTGGGCATGCCTGGCACCAAACCCAACAATCCCATCACCCCTGCGGTCAAAGCCAGCACCTGTGGATTGATGAACAGTTGTCCAAGCATCTGCTGGCCTACATCCTCCTCGGTGCCTACCCGGGAAACCATGACGCCGGCCGCGGTGGAAATCACCAGGGCGGGTATTTGTGCCACCAGGCCATCACCAATGGTCAGCAAGGTATAAGTACGCGCCGCCGCGGCAAAATCCATGTCATGCTGGAACATGCCGATCAACAAGCCCCCCAGAATATTGACCGCCATGATCACTAGCCCTGCCACGGCATCGCCACGCACAAACTTGCTGGCGCCATCCATGGAGCCGTAGAAATCCGCCTCCTGAGAAACTTCTGTTCTACGCCTGCGAGCCTCGGGCTCGCCAATCAAGCCTGCATTGAGATCCGCGTCGATTGCCATCTGCTTGCCGGGCATGGCATCCAGAGTAAAACGGGCACCCACCTCGGCGATGCGGCCCGCCCCCTTGGTAATCACCATGAAATTGATGATGATCAAAATCAAGAACACGACCAGGCCAACCGCAAAATTTCCCCCCACAAGAAACTGACCGAAAGCTTCGATGACCTTGCCAGCGGCAGCTCCACCCTGATGCCCCTCCATCAGGACTACACGGGTTGACGCTACGTTGAGAGACAATCTCAGCAAGGTGGTGAACAACAAAACGGCGGGAAATGCCGCAAATTCAAGAGGGCGGCTGGTGAACATACTGACCAGCAAAACCAGTACAGCAAGTGCAATATTGAACGTAAAGAATAAATCCAGTGCAAATGGTGGTAACGGCAATACCATCATCGACAGCACGAATAGAATGAGGACAGGCCCCACCAGCACCTTCAGACGCACACTGCCCAGATCAGGCGTACCCAGATATCGTGCCAGCGTCCTCATTCCCCCACCTCGGCGCCATTACTTGGCGCATCATCCATCTCCGCCGGCACCAGCAAATCGACCGGCTGTGGCAATGGCACGGGGGCGCGCTTCAGGCTGAAAGCCCAAGCCAGCACCTCGGCAACGGCGGTATAAAGTGCCACGGGAATTTCCTGATCGAGACGCACATGGCGGTAGAGTGCCCTGGCCAGGGGGGGGGCCTGCAACAGAGGCACTGAATGCTCTCCAGCGACGCGGCGAATGGTCAAAGCCATTTCATCCACACCCTTGGCGACAACCCGGGGTGCACCCATGCTGGTTTCGTCATAACGCAGCGCCACCGCATAATGGGTTGGATTGGTAATGATCACATCTGCCTGGGGCACCATGCTCATCATTCTCTTTCGAGCCATGGCCTGTTGCTGGGCGCGGATTCTGCCCTTGACATGTGGGTCTCCATCGGTTTCCTTGTGCTCGCGCTTCAATTCCTCCTTGCTCATGCGCAATTTTTTTGCATGCTGCCAAAGCTGCCAGGGGACATCCATGCCTGATACCACCACCAGTGACAACACCATGAGGCCACAGGCATGCGCGGCAAGACGCAAGGCATTGGCCAGGGACTGTTGCAGCGGTTGCTCCATCAGCGCCATGAACTCACCTCGCTTGCTGGTCAGAAACCAGGTCAGCACCAGCCCCACCAGCAGTGACTTCACCACCACCTTGGCCAATTCCGCCAAGGTCTGGGATGAAAACATGCGCTGCAAGCCTTTCACCGGATTCAACTTGCCAAGATTTGGCGCCAAGGACTTGGCACTGATCAACCAGCCCCCCAAGAGCATCGGGGCTGCAAGGGCGACAACGGCCAGCAATAGAAAAATCGGCATCAGCGCCAGGAGACTGCGTTGCCCCATGACCATGCTCTTGGCAAGCATCACTTCCACTTCCATGGCCTGACCGCGCTCGAACAAGAACGCCTGCTCCATGATCTGGCCCAACTGTGCATACAGGCTTCCACCCAATATCCATAGAGCCAAAACACCAGCGCACAGCAGTAAAAAAGTGGTCAGCTCCCTGGAGCGGGCGATTTGCCCTTCCTCACGAGCCTTCTCCAGCCGTCGGGGAGTGGCTGGTTCCGTCTTTTCCTGATCTTCGGTTTCGTCTGCCATCAGTCCCGGGTGCCATGGCACCTAATTACCATTTATTGCCATGACACGATTGTCGACTGGAATGATGGGGACCAAAACCTGGAATAAACCGATAAAAGCAAGGCTATTCGGAGTCTTGCCCGTGGAAATGCCTGATATCGACAGGCCAAAGGCCTGCCGAGCATGGATGACTTTCAGGAAAACAGCGACTGAACTTTAGACACCGCCGCTTCCTTGCGGGTCTTGCCAGCCCGCGAAGGCGGCTGGCATATGCCACAAACAAAGGACTGTGACGGTGTATATGCATGCGCCACAAAATGGCCGCCACAACTATTGCACTCGGATAATTCCAGCATGCTGCTCTCGAAATACCTTACCAAAGTCCAGGCCCTGGTCATATCCAGCACCACTTCGGTGGATTCGAGTTGCACCTGTTCCAAGTAAAGACGGTAGGCCTTGACAAAGCCCTCCATGCGATCACATTGCCGCACTTCCACCAATTGCTTGTAGATGTTATAGAATAACGAAGAGTGGATGTTGGGACGCCAGGTCATGAACCAGTCCGTGGAAAAGGGCAACATCCCCTTGGGCGGGGAATTACCCTTTATTTCCTTGTAAAGCTTGATCAGGCGCCCGCGACTGATTTCGGTTTCCGTTTCCAAGACTTGAAGCCGCGCACCAAGTTCTATCAACTCAATGGCCAGTTGGACTTGTTGTAATTCTTCTATCAAGCTTTTGTCTGTCACCTCATCCACCTCACTTTCGAGCGCGAAAATTATGCTGGCTCAGCCCAGGATTACCCCCGTATTTCTACCGCGTCCGCCTCAGACATGGTCTGGAACGACCTAGCGGTGGAATCCTGTCACAACATCCAGCTTGAAAAAGGCCAGGATGGACTTTTTCAACGAGATATTAAGCTGACACCAAAACGTGGACCACGTCACATTTCTGTTCGGGGGGGTAATAATGGAAGAGATGGCTTGACGATTCAATAGGAAAATTCTTATTTTAGTGACAGCACAGTCCTACGGAGGCTTGAAATAATTCCCATCCGCGATGAGCATTATTTCAAACCTCCATAAAACCGGCATGAGAATCTGACTTTCATAGCCGGCTACATCAAGCCTGTCCTTGCTCTGATGCAAGCCTCGGTTCGGACAACGAGAACCGCGCGGCCCTCAGAAACCGAGATCCGCCAGCAGATCGTCCACCTGGTCCTGGCTATTCATGACATCCGGCTCGCTGTCGCGATACTGCGGGCCATGCAGCAATTCAACATTTTTCTTCTCCTCGGCCTCTCTCAACTCATCGGCGCGGCGCTGCATCTCATCCCGGCCGCTGCCCTCGGGCACGCTATCCAACACGACTTGCAGCAGTTGGAATTCCAGCCCCTTGATGACCTCCATCATTTTCTTGATGACCTGCCCAGTGAGATCCTGGAAGTCCTGAGCCATCATGATCTCCATCAGTTCCCTGTTGGTGTTTTCGGTCATCTCGGGGACGGCATCGAGATATTCGCGGGTTTCGGTCACCAGATCCCTGGCATCTGCCAGCTCAATGGGATTGTCAAGCCAGCTCTGCCAGCGCTCCTTGAGGCCCGCCGCGCGCGACCCCATCTCATTCTGAATCGGCTGGGCCCGGTCGATGGCGTTAAGCGCCCGCTCCGCAGCCTGTTCTGTCATGCTGCCAATATAACTCAGGCGATCTCTGGCATCGGGGATTGCCTTGGCGGCCTTCTCGACTTCCTTGTCCAGTCCCAATTCCCGCATCGCGTTGCGCAACATTCTGATCATGTGGCCGATTCTGTGCACCACATCATCACCACCAGCAAAAGCCTGTCCCGTCGGCTGTAGCACTTCACCACTCATCTGCGTATCTCCTGACATTGGGCCGAGGCCACGTTATCTTGCGAGTTTCTCGAATATTTTATTGAGCTTTTCCTCGAGCGTGGCCGCCGTGAAGGGCTTCACCACATACCCACTGGCCCCTGCCTGAGCGGCGGCAATGATATTCTCCTTCTTGGCCTCCGCCGTAACCATCAGCACAGGTAGATGCTTGAGACCATCATGGCCACGAATCTGCTTCAACATTTCAAGCCCATCAAGGTTTGGCATGTTCCAGTCAGAAATCACTAATTCAAAACCACCACTCTTGAGTTTGGAGAGGGCATCATTACCGTCTTCCGCCTCTTCCACATTGGCAAATCCCAGTTCTCTCAGCAAACTGCGTACTATGCGCCTCATGGTGGGAAAATCATCCACCACCAATATGTTCATGCTCTTGTTCATAACTCCGGCTCTCTTGGTTGATGCGGCAAGGGATTTATGGCTTACCCCTTGCCATGAATGTATCGGTAACAGAATACTGCGCCGTAACGTCGAGGCTAGAAAACTTCCCACTCAGCTTCGTCCACACCTTTCTTGGCACGGCTCTGCCGGGTCTTTTCCGATTTCTTGGTATCATGCCTGTCCCCTCCCTTGGCCACTTGCGGCTTGAACGCCTTCACTTCATGAGAATGCTGAGCAACAGGAATTTCCAACTTCACACCATCTTCGCTGGACACAGGAATTACTGGCTTTGTCTCGCCCCCTTGTTCGCCGCTGGATAGCCGGAACACCGCAACTACCTGCTCAAGACGGCGGGCCTGGTCTTCCAGCGAAGAGGCCGCGGCGGCTGTCTCTTGTACCAGGGTGGCATTCTGCTGGGTTACCGCATCCATCTGACTAACTGCCTGGCTTACCTGTTCGATACCGCCACTCTGTTCCTGGGAAGCAGCAGAAATTTCGTCCATGATGTCGGTGACGCGCTTCACCGAAGCCACCACCTCTTTCATGGTAGCGCCAGCATCCTCCACCAGTTTGGAACCATTGCTCACTTGCTGCACAGAACTTTCGATCAGTTGCTTGATCTGTTTGGCTGCTTCCGCGCTGCGGCCAGCCAGGTTTCGTACCTCTCCTGCCACTACAGCAAAACCACGTCCCTGCTCACCCGCCCTGGCGGCTTCCACCGAGGCATTGAGAGCGAGAATATTGGTCTGGAAAGCGATGGAGTCGATCAAGCCGGTAATGTCGGCAATCTTTCTGGAACTATCGGAAATATCGCGCATGGTGGTAATCACCTTGTCCACCACCTGGCCGCCATCGCTGGCTGTC
>JBJHAY010000078.1:0-11615 GCA_050485205.1 Gammaproteobacteria bacterium | reverse complement strand
TCGATGCATTACCCATGGAATCACGCGCCGACCTATCTTGGCGTCAGACGTCAGTCCTAAATCCCCTCATCTAGCCCAAAATTTCGACTTTTATAGTCTCCAATAAACCTGAAAAGGCGGTAGTGTCTCAGTTTGAAACCTGGTGCTGGTTGGTGGGGTTGTGGTGTCGGTATTGGGGGGCGTCTGGTAACAGGACGTTGGCAGCCGAGCCTGTACAGGGATGTACGCTTGTTGGCGTACCCCCAATACCGACACCACAACCCCACGCCCCTACAAGGGAGTTTCAAGCTGAGACACTACCGAAAAGGCCCGGAATTTTCCGGGCCTTTTCATTAGTCAGGGAACGAATAAGGTTGTCGTTTTTTCTTGGTTCTGAGCATAAAGATTCGTCTCTATACTGGTTCCATATTGATCGACATCCACTGGATGATTGATCACGAAATTAGCAGAGCTTGCGGCTCTCGTTACCCGTATCGACAAAGAGGAATCAATATGACTCTCAAGGCAGTCAATGTCCGCAACCAGTTCCAGGGCAAGATCAAGCGGATCAAGCGTGGTGATGTGGTTTCCGAGGTGGAAGTGGATACCGGCAACGGCATCATAACCTCCATCGTTAGCACAAGCTCTGTGGACGATCTCAACCTTAAACCGGGCACCGAAGTGGTGGCCCTCTTTAAATCCACGGAAGTGGCCCTGGCGACCTATTCGGCCCTGTAAGGCGATGAGAAACACCATGAGCAGTAAAGTACTGATTATTCCGGGATATGGCGGCAGCGGCCCGGCCCACTGGCAAACCTGGCTGGAATCGCAATTGCCGGGTAGTGAGCGGGTACAGGGTATCGACTGGAAAAAACCATCACTGCCGCGCTGGTGTGAGCGGGTCGGCCAGGCTGTGGACGCAGCCAGGAAACCGGTGTGGCTTGTGGCCCATAGCTTTGGCTCCCTGGTTGCCGCCAGCGTCATCGCCCATCAGCCATCGAAAATTGCCGGCGCCATTCTGGTGGCACCCGCGGATCCGCAGCGCTTTGCGGTGGATGGCATCAGGGATTCCAGTGGACGCACCATCAGTGAATCCATCGCCCCTTACCTGCCCAAGCAATCCTTGGGGGTCAACGGGCTTCTGGTGGCCAGCGATAACGACCCCTGGTTGACTCTGGATCACGCCAGGGCCATGGCCAGCCGCTGGGAGCTGCCATTGTACAAAGCAGGCAAGGCCGGTCACATCAACACCGAATCCGGCTTCGGTCCATGGCCCTTTCTGTTGAGCCTGTTGTATGCAATGGAATATGAAGCGGCGTCGGTGAATACCAAGATCGTCAGGTTCAATCGTCAACGACCGACTCACAATGTCATTGACGCTCAAAATGAAACTTTTAAACAGACACTGGCTTATCTTTAGTCGAGGACATCACCATGACGCTCAAACTAGGCGATATCGCACCGGATTTCATTCAGGACTCCACTCAAGGTTCCATCCAGTTTCACCAATGGCTTGGTGACAATTGGGGGGTATTGTTTTCCCACCCCGCGGATTTTACCCCGGTGTGCACCACCGAGCTGGGACTCACCGCAAAGCTCGGCGACGAGTTTGCAAAACGGCGGGTCAAGGTGATCGCGCTATCCGTCGATCCCGTCGAATCCCATCAACGCTGGATCGAGGATATCAACGATACCCAGGGAACGACGGTCAATTTTCCCATCATCGCCGACCATGATCGCAAGGTGTCCACCCTGTACGACATGATTCATCCCAATGCCAGCCAGACACTGACGGTGCGCTCCCTGTTCGTGATTGACCCGTCAAAGCGCGTGAGACTGATCATCACCTATCCGGCGAGCACCGGCAGAAACTTTGATGAAATATTGAGGGTCATCGATTCCCTGCAGTTGACTGAGGAACACCTGGTGGCCACTCCAGGCAACTGGAAAGCCGGTGAAGATGTTGTCATCGTGCCATCACTGCAGGATGAAGCAGAAATCGCCAGGCGATTCCCCTCTGGTTACACCGCCGTGCGGCCCTATCTGAGATTGACCAAGCCCCCCCGATAAGCCTGGCAACAGTCTTATCAAACTTCTTGAGCCTTCTTTGTGAAGGCTTTTTTTCGGCTGAAAGCCGGGGATACAGAAAAACCCCGGCTATCCGGGGTTTGCCGTGCTCCGTGCAGACTGGCTATCAGCCACGCCCATGGCTGAGGGTTTTCACCACGGATAGCATATGGTCGATTTCCTCACAGGTGTTATAAAACGCAAACGACGGCCTGACGGTTGCCTCGAGACCAAAACGCCGCAGAATGGGCTGGGCGCAATGGTGGCCTGAACGGACCGCGATACCCTCATGATTCAAGGCTTTGCCAACCTCCTCCGGGGTATGGCCGTCGAGCACGAAGGACTGTACGCTGGCTTTATCCCGTGCGGTGCCGATCAGACGCACCCCGGGTATCTGGCGCAGCCCCTGGGTGGCATGTTCAAGCAGTTCATGCTCATAACGGGCGATGCGTTCCATGCCGATCTGTTCCAGATACTCCAATGCGGCCCCCAGTCCCACGGCATCGGCAATGTTGCCGGTTCCCGCTTCAAACCGGCCCGGCGGGGGTTGATAGACAACCCGGTCGAAGGTGACATCTTCAATCATATTGCCACCGCCCTGCCAGGGTTGCAGCCTTTCGAGCAGCTGCGCTTTTCCGTAGACAACACCGATACCCGTTGGCCCGAATACCTTGTGACCGGAGAACACATAAAAATCCGCGTCCAGTTCACGAACATTGATGGGCATGTGGGAAACGGCCTGTGCGCCGTCAACCAGGACGCACACACCTGCACCGTGGGCGATATCAACGATTTCCCTGATGGGGGTGATGGTTCCCAGGGCATTGGATACCTGAGTCACTGCCACCAGCCGGGTGCGCTTGTTGATCAGCCCACGGTATTCGTCGAGAAGCACTTGACCGCTGTCATCGACGGGAATGACTCTCAGTTTTGCACCCACTTGCCTGGCCAACTGATACCAGGGAACGATATTGGCGTGGTGTTCGAGTTCAGAGACGATGATTTCATCGCCCTCGCCGATGAACTGCCTGCCAAAGGTATTGGCAATCAGGTTGATGGCCTCGGTGGTGCCGCGCACGAAAATGATCTCATCCGCGGTGCCGGCGCCGATAAAGCGCGCAACTGTTGAGCGGGCTTTCTCGTAGGCATCGGTAGCCCGGGCCGCCAGTTCGTGGGCGGCACGGTGAATGTTGGAATTCTCGTGGGCGTAGAAATGGCTGATGCGGTCAATGACGACCTGCGGCTTATGGGTGGTGGCGGCATTGTCGAACCACACCAGCGGACGGCCATTGACCCGTTCGGCGAGAATGGGAAAGTCGCGCCGGATACTGGACACATCAAAAGGTCTCGCGCTGGCGGGCGCGACGAGGCCTTTTGGCACAGGGTCGCTGAAAACGGGATTCAAGGCATCGAGAAAATAGAAATTTCCCGCGGTATCCGCGCCGGGTGTCGCACGCCTACCCATATCACCAAGATGGTCACCAAGATGGTCGCCAAGATAACGGGCGATGGCGACATTGAGGTCTGCCTGGCCGGGCAGGCTGTAACTGCCAGGGGTCCAGTTATCAGCGCTCGACAGCGCTAGCGGCGCACTCGACGGAGAGGGATCAGGCAAATAATACGGCCCAGAACCACTGCCCCCATGACTGCCACCCTGTAGGCCGGTATGGCTCGGGGGGGCCGCCAGCGGTTGTCGCAGCGCCTGACTGGCGGGAAATCCCGAGTCCGCCGTATTGGCCTGGCGTGGACTGACCGCTGGTAGTTGCGGATCGGTGCCAGGTATCGCCCGGAAGAAGGCATTGGCCATGGTTACCAGGCTGTCTATGTCCAGCAAACCCTGATCATGGCCAGGGTCTGCCTGGGAGCCGGGTGTACTATTTGTAGGTGTCTGGGTAGTCATGGTATTTGCCGACCTCCACATCGTCTAGAACCGCCAGGGCGTCTTCAGTCAGCACCGCCAGTGAGCAATACAGCGAAACCAGGTAGGAAGCGATGGCGTTGCGACCGATACCCATGAAGCGTACGGAAAGCCCAGGGCTTTGTTCGCCAACCAATCCGGGCTGGTAGAGACCGATAACGCCCTGCCGTTTTTCGCCCACGCGCATCAGCAGGATACGGGTTCTGCCGTTGCTATCGATGGGCAGTTTGTCGGAGGGGATCAGGGGCAGCCCACGCCAGGTCAGGAAGGGCGATCCGAACAGGGTGACTGTGGGTGGCGGCACACCGCGACGGGTGCACTCGCGACCAAAGGCGGCAATGGCCAGCGGATGGGCAAGAAAGAAAGCGGGTTCCTTCCAAACCCGGGTGATCAATTCGTCCAGATCGTCCGGTGTTGGTGCTCCGGTCAGGGTTGAAATGCGCTGGGTATCATCCACATTGGCCAGCAGACCGTACTCAGGGTTGTTGATGAGTTCGCTTTCCTGCCGTTCCTTGATGGTTTCTATGGTAAGGCGCAATTGCTCCTTGATCTGATCGTGGGGACTGCTGTACAGATCGGACACCCTGGTGTGAATGTCCACCACACTGCTGACGGAATTCAAAAAGTACTCGCGGGGTTGTTCGTCGTAATCCACAAAGGTAGGCGGGATTTCAGACTCATCCCGCTGTGAACAGGTCACCTGAACCTGGGTTGGATTTTTAACCCGGTTTAGGCGGTAGATGCCGGCCTCGACGGGCGTCCACTGCAACAGGTGCACCAGCCATCGGGGCGTTATGGTGGAAAGTTGCGCAACGGTTTTCGTGGCATTGGCTAACTGCCGTGCGGCATTGTCGCTGAGGGCCAGATGGGCCTCATTGTCTGTTGTCATGGTCTCGCTCCTTGGGGCAGTGACACTGAGAATGGGTAACGGGTTATGCCTGAATCTTCTAGGATAAGATCACAAAGTTATAGATGATCTTCAACTGTCTATAACCATCAATCACTCGTTCATGGCTGCATGATTGGGATCAGGAATCGCTATTTTCACAGAGTGCAATGATGGTGGAAGGCGAAAGATCGAGGGCCGTGGCCAGTTTGGTCAGGGTTGCCAGGGAGGGCACGGCCTCACCCCGCTCGATTTCACCCAGGTAGCAGCGGTTGAGACCGGCTCGCCCAGCCAGCTCTTCTTGAGACCAACGATATTCGCGGCGCAGATTGCGCAGCACCTGGCCAAATCTGTCCTGCAGGTCATGCATTGGCATCACCTATCTCTACCGGGTTTTGGCTGGAATGAACCTGGCTGGCATTGGCCTGAGAGATATTGCTGCCGGGGGGGATACTGCGGGTCAACCAGATATTGCCGCCAATCACCGATCCGCGGCCGATGGTGATGCGCCCAAGCACGGTGGCCCCGGCATAGATCACCACATCATCCTCGACGATGGGATGTCTGGGGTGACCTTTTTGCAGGGCGCCGTTGGAATCGGCGGGAAAGGTCTTTGCTCCCAGGGTCACGGCCTGATAGATCCTCACCCGCTCGCCAATGATCGCGGTTTCCCCGATCACCACTCCGGTGCCATGATCAATGAAAAAACTGCCACCGATGGTGGCTCCCGGATGGATGTCTATTCCTGTGGCGGAGTGTGACAACTCGGCCACCATCCGCGCCAAGAGTGGCAGGCCCAATTGATACAGGGTATGGGCCAGGCGGTGGTGGATGATGGCCGAGATGCCTGGGTAGCACAGCAGCACTTCATCGACGCTGCGGGCTGCTGGATCGCCATGAAAGGCCGCCAGGACATCAGTGTCCAGTATTCCGCGCAGCATTGGCAGGGTTGAGGCAAACTCCCGTACGATGCTGACAGGATCCCTGACGGAATGGGTGCCAGAGGCCTGGACATTCATCGTCCCTGAAGATAGCGGGTGATGGTGAGCCTCCTGGTGACGACTCTGGTAGAGCAGTTCCAGTCGTACCTGTTGCAACAGTTCGTTGAGAACCGCATCGAGGGTGTGGCCGACGAAAAAGTCTTCGCTCTCTTCCCGCAGATCCTGTGGGCCGAGGCGCATTGGAAACAATGCTCCCGCCAAGCCATTGACCAGCCACTGGACCTTGTCCCGTGACGGCAACTCACGCAGTCCCGGCTCTCGGTTGCGCCCTGTCTGAGCCCGCCATTGTTGACGGACGGAACGGAGATCCCTGACGATAACATCCAGGTTCCAGTTTGGCGTGGTTCTGATTGCCGCTGGGTCCGGCGCCTCAGTCGGAGTATTCGAATTCAGGGTTTCGTCCATGGTGTGGCCTTTTGGCAATCATTTCCCTCGCCTGGTGGATTCCCAGACGATCAACAACATAACGGATTATGGCTGTACCCTGCTGAAATCAGTCTTGCTGCCAGGGCAGACCGCGCTGGCGCCAGCCGTTCTGACGACGCTGTTGATTGTCGTCGAGATCCCCTTCAAAACCTTCCTGTACATTGAATACATGGGGGAAACCGGCCTTGGTGGCAGCTTCCGCAGCGGCCGCGGAACGCTTTCCGCTGCGACAGAGCAACAGGATGGCGCCTTCCTTGGGTAGCTTTGACTCCAGCTCGCGGATAAATCGCGGGTTCCTGATCAGAGCCGGCCCGATCTGCCAGGGAATGTGTACGGTGTTGGGTACATGGCCGACGAATTTCCGCTCCTCGGCGGTTCTCACATCCACCAGGTAGACGAAGCCACCGGCAAACAATTTCCAGGCATCCTCAGGGCTGACCACGCCGGCATAGGGTAATGATTCAGCCGCGGCCACCTGACGGGAAGCCTCGAGAATGGGATGACGGGCACGGGATTCCAGGGAACGGTCATCGGCGACATCCGGTGTGTCAAGTTTACTGCTGAAAAAGTTGGTCATGGGGATTCTCCAGATACAGTCCATTCGGGTCAGATTGACAATCACTATAAATGGTGGCTGTAGACAGCAGTAAACAAGATATTTTGATATCAATATACGGTAATCGAGAAAGGCGTCCCGCATCGATCAGGGCGCGATCTTGCCGCGACACTGGCTGAAAATCAGCGTGAAAAGATGCTGTTATGGGCTTGGCATCATGTACACCGAATAGAGGCGCCCTTATTCGCAATCAGACAAAGCAATGCATAAATTCGCTTATGGCGGTTACTACCGTAGGGTTTATAGTCCCAGTATCAGGAAAGTCGCCCAGACAATCCTCGGTATCCCACCTTGACCGGTAACCATCCACCCATGTGCCAGCTCTTTGGTTTAAGCAGCGCCAAACCTGTCAATCCGGCGTTTTCCCTGCGCGGTTTCTTTGCCCGTGGCGGTGGCACCGACCACCATGCCGATGGCTGGGGCCTGGCCTATTTCGACCATGCAGGTAGCCATGTGCGAGTTCGTGACACGGCCGCGCACCAATGTAGCGACGCACAGGCTCTTTTGTCCGCACCCTTCAAGTCGGCCAATATCATCGCCCATGTGCGCAAGGCCACGGTCGGCGAAGTGAAGGCGCACAACAGTCATCCCTTTGTCCGTCGTCTATGGGGCAAGGACTGGGTCTTCGCCCACAACGGCGACCTGAAGGACTACGATCTGAAGAGCTACGATCTGAAGAGCTATGATCTAAAGGGCTATGGAGGCGATGTCAACGGGGCATTTACCCCTGCGGGGGATACCGACAGTGAAGCCGCGTTTTGCCATCTGCTGTCCAGCCTGTCCGAGCGGTTTGGGGATCGGGAGCCAACGGTGGCCAACCTCAGTGACCACCTGGCAACGGTCAGCCGCGAGATTTCCCGCCATGGCCCGTTCAACTTTCTGCTCAGTGACGGTCGGCTGATGATGGCCCACTGCTCCACTGATCTTTACTGGACAGAGCGCGATACGCCGTTGTTGAAGGTGGAATCCGTGGACACCGCGGAAGCTATCGATTTCGTGAACCACAATGATGAGGATGACAGAGTCGTGATTGTGGCGACAAAACCACTGACCCGTGGCGAAATCTGGCGACCTATGGTCAAGAATGAGCTGGCTGTCTTCGTTGCAGGCAAGCCACGCTATTCAACCGCCCTCCCCCACACCCGGCAGGGCCATACCGACAGGTATGTCAACAATGTGACAACATGGTCAACCGGTTGGCATTTGCCAACCAGCGCATGGGTATGACACCAGCTAGTGCTCTACTGTCTCGATACAATTGCAGATTCCTGCACCGTGATGGTAAATTCCCCGCCCGATCGTTGCCCTCGTCTCGCCGCCATGGGAGGCTTTTCGGAGGCCACCCATCCAGGATGGTCTTGGATCATTAACCCCGGTATCTCCCATGCCTGAATCGTCCGTACCCACAGCTGACTCCGCCAATGGCCAATTACCACGCAGTGTGCCTTTTTTTGAGGCCTTCAAATTCTGGCTGAAACTGGGCTTTATCAGCTTTGGCGGCCCCGCCGGACAGATTGCCATCATGCACGACGAACTGGTGGAGCGGCGGCGCTGGATCAGCGAAAAGCGATTTCTCCATGCACTGAATTACTGCATGCTGCTGCCCGGCCCTGAAGCCCAGCAACTGGCTATTTACATCGGCTGGCTATTGCATCGCACCTGGGGGGGTATCGTGGCAGGCGCCCTGTTTGTACTGCCTTCTCTCTTTATTTTGATAACGCTTTCGTGGGTATATATTGCTTTTGGGGATGTGCCACTGGTGGCGGGTATCTTCTACGGTATCAAGCCAGCGGTCACCGCCATCGTTGTCCAGGCAACCTGGCGCATCGGCGGACGAGCCATGAAGAATTCATTCTTGATAGCCATTGCCGTTGCCGCCTTTTTAGCAATTTTTGTTTTCAATATCCCGTTTCCCTGGATCGTCCTCTGTGCCGCCGTAGTGGGCGCAGTTGGCGGCAAATGGTGGCCAGAAAAATTTCGCGCCGGTGGTGGCCACGGTTCGGCCGACAAGCAATCCGGCCCCGCCATCATTGGCGATGACAGCCGCCTGGAACATACCCGATTTCGCTGGTGGCACCTGATCAAGATACTTTGCGCAGGCGCCCTGTTGTGGTTTGTCCCCATGGCACTGCTCTACAGTCTTTTTGGCTGGGACCACACCCTCACCCGCATGGGCTGGTTCTTTACCACCGCGGCGCTGCTCACCTTTGGCGGCGCCTATGCCGTGCTGCCCTATGTTTATCAAGGGGCGGTTGTCAATTTTGGCTGGGTTCAGGGCAGTCAAATGATCGATGGGCTTGCCCTGGGGGAAACCACCCCTGGGCCGTTGATCATGGTGGTGGCCTTTGTCGGCTTTATCGGCGCCTATGTGGAGGGGGTCTTTGGTCCTGAGCTGCGTTTCGCTGCCGGCGCCCTTGCCGCGACACTGGTGACCTGGTTTACCTTTTTGCCCTCTTTCCTGTTTATTCTCGGTGGTGGCCCCCTCGTGGAGTCGACCCATGGCAACCTCAAATTTACCGCACCGTTGACCGCCATCACCGCTGCCGTGGTTGGCGTCATACTCAATCTGGCATTGTTCTTTGGTTACCATGTGTTATGGCCGGATGGATTCAGCGGTCATTTCGATGTGTTCTCCGCCATTGTCGCCGTCCTTGCCGGCATCGCGCTGTTTCGCTTCAAGCGCGGCGTCATCGAGGTTATCGGCGCCAGCGCCGTTGCCGGTCTGGTGTTCACCCTGCTGCCAATTTAACTGGCAATCATTGCATTTCTTTTTTGGTAACCCCTGTTAATTGAGGGTGATCTCTTCTGGACTTTCGGGCGAGTCCGCATTCGGCGTTGCGCCACGAGTGCGGGCTCGCCAGAGAGCCAGGGATAACTCTCAATTCATCGAGGGTCCTTTATAAATAAATTGAGTTGCCTTTATAAAAAAAAGCGAATTCATAAGCAGAAATCCATCCAGTCGCCATATTGATTCGAACTGCCGTTGATATAACCTTTGCCATCCACAGGTTTTCTTCATCACGCAGGTATCTACATGAAATTTTCGAAACTGATAACTTTTGTATTGGGTGCATCGCTGATCAGTGCGAGTTTGCCTGGACTGGCAGCTGACAAGACGCTGCTCAATAGTTCATACGATATTTCCAGGGAACTTTTCGCGGCCTATAACGAATTGTTTTCCTCGCACTGGGAGAAAAAATCGGGGAGCACCGTTGAAATCAACCAGTCCCACGCCGGTTCCTCGACCCAGGCGCAGGCAATTCTCCAGGGTTTGCGCGCCGATGTGGTGACCTACAATCAGGTCACCGACATCGATGTGCTTGCCGAACAGGGCAACCTGCTCCCCAAGGACTGGCAATCGCGCTTGCCGAACGCCAGCTCTCCCTACTACTCAGCACCGGCGTTTCTGGTGAGGAAAGGCAACCCCAAGAATATCAGCAACTGGGATGATCTCGTCACTGGCGATGTCAGCATCGTGTTTCCCAATCCAAAAACTTCTGGTAATGGCCGTTATACCTACCTGGCAGCTCTCGGTCACGCGCAGCAGGCTTTTCCTGGCGATGAAGCCGCGCAACATGCTTTCCTCAAGGAATTTCTGTCCAGGGTTGCCGTGTTTGATACCGGTGGCCGCGGCGCCACCAATACCTTTGTCGAGCGTGAAATCGGCGATGTCCTGATCAGCTTCGAATCTGAAGTTTTCAATATCGCCGAGGAGTTTTCCAGCAAGGGTTACCAGGTCGTGGTTCCCAAGGTGAGCTTCAAGGCCGAGTTTCCGGTGGCATGGCTCGACAGGAATATCACCCGCAACGGCACCACGGATGTGGCCCGTGAGTACCTCGAATACCTCTATTCCGAAGAGGCTCAGCGGTTGCTGGCATCGTTCAATTACCGGGTTTTCAGCGACACGGTAACAAAGGAAAATGCCGAGCGCTTTCCTCCGGTTGAACTGCTCACCATCGACCAGATTACCGGTGGTTGGGATCGCGCCGCCAGCGAACACTTCGCCAATGGCGCTCTGCTCGACAGGCTTCTGGCACGCTAAAGCCCGACAGACTTAAGCCCGAGAGACTTAAGCCCGAAAGACAGGGCATCAACAACGACCCGCGCCGAATCGGCGCGGGTTTTTATTAGGATGACACCATGGGCTATCCGACCACGGTCACGGCGGCAATTGGTCGCAGGGGGGTGCTACCGGGATTTGGCTTGAGTCTCGGTGTTTCCCTGCTGTTCATCAGCATCGTGCTGCTACTTCCCGTGAGTGGCCTGGTGATGCAAACGGCGGATATGACATTGGCCAGGTACTGGCAGGTGATTTCCGATCCGCGCGTGGTCGCTTCCTATCGGGTTACCGTATCGTCTGCCCTGATTGCCTCCCTGTTCAATGGCCTGTTCGGTCTGCTGCTGGCCTGGGTATTGGTGCGCTATGAATTTCCTGGAAAACGCATCATCGACGCCCTGGTGGATCTGCCATTTGCACTGCCCACCGCGGTGGCTGGTATCGCTCTCTCGGGCCTGTTCGCCAGCAACGGCTGGTATGGTGACATTCTCAATGCCCTGGGGATAAAGGTGGCCTATACCCCGGTGGGCATCATCGTCGCCATGGCCTTTACCAGCGTGCCATTCGTGGTTCGCACGGTACAGCCAGTTCTGGAAGATCTACCCCAGGAAAATGAGGAGGCCGCCGCCAGTCTGGGTGGATCGGATTGGAATATATTTTTCACC
>JBJHAY010000077.1:0-11620 GCA_050485205.1 Gammaproteobacteria bacterium | reverse complement strand
GTCGTAGCTTTTGTCCTGCTGACAAAGCTGGGTAAACAGAAACAGGTATTTCTGTAACTCGATATTCGACAAGTGGCCACCAAAGGCCTGCAAGACGGACAGCAGAATCTTGTGGCGGTGGAAGGTCACTTTGGGAGCAGGAGTCGTCATGGGTCGCAACGATACAGCAAGTGAATGGTCATGTGCAGTAGACAGTTTACTGGCTCAGAGGTATGCCACCCATTTGTGCAATGAGCGCTTGCACAAATGGGTAGCGGTTCTGATAGCTTTGCCCTGTCCTATGTCAAAACCGCGTTTAGATTATCGATAGCGTCAATCGCTCCCTGAATCTCGGCGTGTGTCAGGGTAGTAGGGTGTTCATGACTGAGCGGGTTAAGAACTACTTTACGATACATCTCGATGTCTGCAATCTGTTGTTGCAAACTCGCTAAGGTTCCCTGGGAGTCCAGCTTGTCTTTAATGCCCTTCCAGAACATGTTGGTGTTGATTTCGGCGGGGTCGGATTTGAATTGAACCCAGATTCCCTTGTCGTTGCAATATTTTTTAAGCTTGCCCTCGAAGGCAGCTCTCGCATATACGCCAGCAGCCCGGTCATCGTGGTTAGCTAAGTGTTGCTTTGCACGCCGTAGGTGATCAGTCCAACCCTCACCATTTCCACGCCATAGTGGGGTTGGGATGCCGTCGTAGCCAATTTCTGCGTAAAGTTCACTGTACCACCAAGTCTTTTCACCCAAAGTGCTCATTCGTGCAGTCTCGAACCAGACCCTGTCATGGGTCAACAAGATGATCTGCCAATCGCTGAAATGATCTCGCAGTACTTTCAAAACGGCCATGCGATTGGATATGTCAATGCCGATGAGGAGATCGTCAAGCACCAGCAACCGTAGTCTCGAAGGTGGTGTGATCAATAGGGTTGCAAGATAGAGGGCTATGGCAATAGCGGACAGTCTCGCTTCGTTGAGAAAGTGGTGTAGGTCGAATCGAGTTTGATGATTGCAAAAGGTGGCAGCGACAAAAACTTGAGGATACTTAAGCGCCTTAGTATGTCCAGCACCTGTCAACTCCAGCTTGCCTTTCAAAATGAAGTTCAACTCGACATCACCGAAGAATTCCTTCACAAGCCCATTGGTTTTGGATTGCAATATGTCAAGTATGGCGGAGAGTCCTTGGTTGAACTGCCTCAATCGTCGCAGGTAGGAATCTTTTCCACCCCAACGCATATCCTTGTACATATCTGTGCGAATGGCTGATAGCTCGTCACCGAAAGCTCTATTGGATACTGGGTTTTCCACATTGGTCAGAATGGTTCGGGTTAGAAGATCAAATATCTCCACTTGATTCTTATTGCGATGAACATAGTGGGTTTCCAGCAAAGCGCGGTAATCGAGACAGCCCTTTGTCTTGTTGGCTTGCTGAATCAACGGGGCTGTGGACGGATGGGCAGTGTCAGACCATTCAAAAATACCTGAGTCGGGGTCGCGGTTGCCATCGGCATCGTAGGCTGTGATTTCCAGCTTGATGGCGGGTTCGGACGTGGCCGAGAACTCGTTGCGCTGTGTGTCTATATTTGTCTTGGTGTCCGCCTCGAAGAACCGTTTAAGCGCCTGAAATATTGACGATTTTCCGCTGCCATTTTCGCCGTAGACCAACAGGTTGTGGCCTCCCTTGCCCAGCTTGAACTCGTAGTGACCGGGAAAGCCACGAAAGTCGCGGATTTCTATGCGCTCTATCTTCATGCCTTGTCTTCGATTACCCTTACGGACGGTACTGTATCGACGAAATAGAGCGCGCGGCGGACCGGGTGCTCAGGTGCATAGGCCGTATTGAAGAACCGCGTTAGCACCTCGAAAGGTGTATCGCCTTCTGCCAACTCGGGCAAGTCAACTGCCATCAGTGGGGTACTGACGCGATTTTCCTCACTGAACTCCTCGGGGAAATAGAGTTCGTAAACCAAGGCATCGATCAATTGCTCAAACCAGGCGGTCATTACTGCCACCAGTGGCGGTGGTTCCTCCAGGTCAGCCGCTTCGCGTTTAAGTGCCAGAACATAGCCAGCTAGAATCTCTATCAACCGCTGGTGATCCGGGTCTGAAGTAGGGATGGGTAGTGGACGCAAGTACTCAGTTTTAAAGCGATAAAATTCTCCACGTAAGGGTGTACCGGTCGTTTTGATGAAATACCAGACCACTTTGGAGTTGAGCAAGCCGAGGAAATAATAGGGGCTCTCCTTCACTTCATGCTTGAATACGAAGCTGTAGAGTGTTGTGGTGTGGTAGAGGTCTCCTTCGACATCCAGAGTCATCTCTGGGCGGGCACAGATATCAGGTGTCATCACCTTAACCGACAAAAACTCAGTCATATTCTGGGGGCGGCTGAAGCACCACCAAACATCCGCAAACCGACCATGTTCACGTGCGGCCAAATCATCCTTGTTTCGCAGTAGATATTCCCACCCCATTGGGAACTGACATTGGATCTCTTCCGCACTCATCAGGTCGGCCTTGCCATTGCGAATCCAGTAGGGGAAGATCACCATGTTTTGGGGTCGGGCTGGCTCATAGCGGTGGACATCCTTGCCCATCAGGAACGGCCGGGTCAGGCCCCGTTCGATATCGATTTCAGCATCCAGCTGTTTGGAATAACAGCGAAGAATGTCGCCTTTGTCTTGTACAAGCTTTAACACATAGATTTTGTCTGCGCTTGTCGCTATCCCTTGGAATATCTTGCGAGTAAGATGACCCAATGTGCCAGGGTGCTGCCGCAATCGCTGCAAGACCTTATTGGACTCTCCCAAGGTGAAATCCCAGTCGTCTCCGGTGGGCAAAGGGAGTTGTTCGTGAGCGTAATCGGGATGTTCAGCACGATGGCGGGCGGCGATCAGAACCTCGTCACCTTTTTCCAGGCTGCGTACCTCCAGAAGATCGAAACACTCCTGGCGCTGCCGGGTCAAGAAAAGCAGGCAGGTGTAAGTAGTGGCTTCATCGAAAACCTGTTCCGCACCAAAGCGCACGATTTCACGTAATGCTCGTTGATCGGTCAGCAGCTTGCGCAAGCCGGAACCAAAACTGGCCTGGAAGAATTTGTGGGGAAGGATATAGGCCAGTTGCCCATGTGTGCCTAGCAGATGAAATCCCCGCTCCACAAACAGGGCATAGATATCAAAACTTCCCTTCGCGGACTGGAAACGCTCACGGTAGATTGGTACGAACTCTGGCTGTGTCTGCTGCAAGCCCTGTACACGGAGGTAGGGTGGATTGCCGATGACGATGTCGAAGCCGTCTTGCCGCTCGAACATCCATTGAGGGTCAAAGAATGGAGCGGCTTCCCCCTGGTCGTAGGGATCCCAACCCGCCAGCTTGGCCGCCACCTCGGGCAGAAAGCCATCCGCCATCAGCAGCGCGCCAAGTTCGGCCCGCAGTTCCTTGTCTTCGGTACGGCATTTATCCTTGGTTTCCTGCGTGCGGGCGTGGAAGTGGCGTTCGCGAACTCGCTTTAGTTTACGCTCAATCTCACCGATTTCCGGTTCGTGGCTGCTCAGGGATGCCTGGCGCGGACGCTCAATGTCGATCAGGCTATTGGCGGCAATGAACTTGGTTTCCAGATTGGGGAGGGGGCGAATGCCCCGGTTGGGCCGGGACGAATCGATTGTTTCGTTGACAATGAGTGATATAAAGAATCTCAGCTTGGCAATCTGCACGGCAATGGGCTGAATGTCCACGCCGTAGATACAGTTCTCGATCAGATAAAGCTTGCGGCCGTAGTCCAGCTCGTTGCGCTCGAAAGCTTCTTCGATGTCCTGGCGCTGAATGGACAGATCGGAAAGCACCTGGTTTTTCACTTCGCCGTCTTCAATGGCTTCCGCGTCCTGCATCAACTTCTCCACCCGGGCCACCTGACGATTCTTCCACTCATGATTGCCGGGGTCCAGCTTGCCGAGAACATGCACTAGCTTCAGTAACATACCCATAGGGAATGCACCGGAACCACACGCTGGATCCAGTACCTTGATGTGATCAATGGCAGCAATGAGGGTGGAGACTTCATCGGCATTCAGACCGGTTTCGTCATCCCCATAGGCCAGTAGCGTGCGTAGCTTGGTCAGCGTCCGAGTTGAGACATGATTGGTTTGAGGCTCCAGGGCTTTTGAGAAGTAGTCGATGAGTGTGCCATCCACCATGTAGTCGACAATCTCACGCGGGGTATAGAAAGAACCCGTTTGCTTACGCGCCGTGGTGGAGGTTTCCGGATTGTAGGAGGCAAGAAGGTTTTCAAACACCTTGCCCAGCAGTTCCGGATCCAAAGCAACTTCTTCCTCCACGGGGGTATTTTCATCCACTGTGAACTTGTAGCTGTCGAGAATATGAATAAGTCCGCGCGTCTTATAGGTTTTTCCTCGGGTGGCAAATACCTCATTGAGGTCGAGACTGAATTCATCCGCGAAAAACAGCTTGTTGGGGATGTGGACCGCGTTGTCAGACCTGTCGGAAAAGCCATCAATTCTCTTACAAACCTTTCTTCCGTTGATGACCAGAACTTTGTCGAGACACTCGAATAATCCACCGTTGAGGAACGGCACATCCTCGAAATGGGCCAGCGCAACCTGAGGCGAGCGGAGGAGGCTCTCATAGCGATAAATATTGTGGATGCCGAAGTGGCTATCCTGGCCGCCGGATTTGTTCTTGCCTCGGAACCGTCTTTTCTCTCCCATATTGGTATTGAGCGTTGCAAAGAACAGGTTTTGCAGAATTGCCTTGTAGTAATTGCTTTCCTCTTGGGCATCGACAGGGTTTACATTTAGGATTTCATCCAGCTTGTTGAGGTCAAAAAGAGCCTGACTTACCAGGCCTCGTTCTTTAATAAACCAGATGAAGATCAAGCGGGTAAGAAGGCGAATGACGCCGATTGCGTTGCGTACATCTTCGTTTGATTCGGAATCAGATGGAAACTGGACTTCCTTGATTGCCCAGAAATACCAGTTGGCAAGTTCCCGGTAGAAGCTTTTGTTAAGCTCCTGGATTGACAGAGCCTGTTTCCAGGCTTCATACAGGTTGTTGAAATTTGCCTGGCTTCTTTCGAGGAGCCTTGTGATTGCCAGCCCTTCCAAGATGCGAACATGGGCTGCATGGGGGGTTTCAAAGCGTACATCCTTTATCAAGGTGATACGCGTGTCTATCACATCCCGGCTCGAATCGCGCTTGTTGTCGCGCCGTGAAACCACGGCCAAGGAGAGTAATTCCCCGTGCTTGAAAAGTACAATCGCAGGCATGGGAAACCTGCGATTCAGCTCGCGCATAATGTTAGCAAGATCTGTTCGAGACCAATTCTCTCCCTCCAGGCCTATTGCGAGAAAGACGAAGGATTCGATTTTTGCGTTTGTCAACTCTCGGGCTGAATTGTTGAGCGGGGTGGATCGAGAAAGCGCGGAAATTTCGTCATCGGTCAGCTGGAATAGGAATGCACATTCCCTCCACCGATGTGTCTGGACTTTTGTGCGATCTATGACGCCAAGTTCCTTCCGAAACTTCTCAATGTTGGTAAGAAATTCTTCGGCAGTTGTGCCCAAATCGACTTTTTTATTGCTCGAATAGCCTAAGGCACCGAGGAGAGCACATGCGGCATCCACCAAGGTTTCACTGGTGAATGAATGCAACGCTTGCTGAAGAGTCAGACGGTGTTCAGTTGAATGTTCAGGCATGGATGTTGTCCTTGATGACCAGCCAGGCGATGAGGTCAAAATCACCGGCGTGGCGCACTTGCTTGTCGGCATCCGTCAGTTTGCCGCCCCGTCCTGCGAACAGGTTGCCGGCGTTGCGGCGGCCAAACTGGGCGGCGATGGCAGCCACGGCCTTTTCCAGCAGTTGGCTGTAACGGCTCATGTCTCTGCCGTCGCCGGTTTCCCGATCGAACAGCTCGCAGAGTTTGCCGTAGGGTTCGGTGTGGCCCTGGCAGAGGGCGCGGAAGATTTCCAGAATCTGCTTGGGGGCGGTGAAGTTGTAGCGCACTTCGCCATCGTCGCGGATATACACCAGAAAATAGGGTTGCAGGGGGTTGACCGCTTCGTTGCCGGCGGCGCTGGCCTTTTGGCGCAGGCAGTATATGGCCCCGGCCTTGACGGTCTGGTATTCGGGGTGGGTGGGCACCACCGCATAGAGGCCGTGGGGCGCCTCTTCCAGCCTGGCGCGGTTGGCCTCGATATAGGAGGCCAGTTCCATGCGGAAGTCGTCGAGGGTGAACTCGTTGAGGGCCACGGATTCGTTGAAGTCTTCCAGGTCGAGGATTTCGTCCTTGAGGCGCAACAGTTGCTTGTCCCGGTAGCGCAGGTCTTCCTGGATCAGCTCCTTGAGGTCTTCCCCCTGGAGGATATTGTCCTCCGCCGTGGCGGCGATATCCACCAGCGCCATGCGGGCTTCCACCCGGTTCTTGAGGTTGATGTATTTATTGAGATCCGGCGTGGGCCAGAAATTGACCAACTGGATTTCCCCATTGAGGCTGCCGATGCGGTCGATTCGCCCGAAGCGCTGGATGATGCGCACCGGGTTCCAGTGGATGTCGTAGTTCACCAGCAGGTCGCAATCCTGCAGGTTCTGGCCTTCGGAGATACAGTCGGTGGCAATGAGGATGTCAATCTCCCCGTCCTGGGGCATGGATCGCATCTTGTCCCGCTTCTTGGCCCTGGGGGCGAAGTTGGTGAGTATCTGGTTGAAATCCGCCTTGCCGAAGCTGGCGCGATTGGGCTTGCTGCCTCCGGACACCAGGGCGGTGTGGACACCCAGGGTGTTGCGTGCCCAATCCTGCAACTCTTCGTAGAGGTAGGCGGCAGTATCCGCGAAGGCGCAGAACACGACGACCTTGCGGTTGATCTCCCCGTTGGCGTTCTGGCTGGGGTTGAGCACCTTGTGCTGGATGATGTCTCGCAGCTTGGCCAGTTTTGCGTCGCGGTTGGCGTCCACACTGCTGGCGGCGTCCGCCAGCAACGACAACTGCTGTTTGTCCGTGGACAGATCCTGCAACCAGGCGGCCACATCCAGATGCGCCATATCGAACTTCAGCTTGCCCCCCACCTGGAAGGCTTGGGCCAACTCCTCGTCTTCCTCCTCTTGGTCCATAAAAATGTCGGGCTGGATATCCTCGGCTTTCTCTTCTTGATATTGCTGGAATCTGCGCAGCCGCTCCTCCAGTTGTTCGATTTTTTCGACGGTGCGCTCCATGGTGATGGCGAAAGAATAGACGGAGCTTTCCAGGCGCTTGAGGAAGTTCACCTTCATCATGCCGATCAGGAATTGCTCGCGGGCTTCCTGGGAGAAGTTGAGGATTCTTTCACCTTCGTACAGCGCCCGGTAGGGTTCCAGTACATAGCGGGAGGGGTTGAACAGGGAGAGCTGATAATTGGATATCTCGTCATTCAGCCGGTCATAGGAAAGAAAGCGGCCCTTGAGGTCGATAGCGGAAAACACCGATTGAGGCTTTCGCCGTTTTGGGAACTGGCCAATCTGGGCCAGGGAAGCACGGTAATAGCGCTGGATATGCTTTCGAGAGCGGGCGATGGTGAGTTCATCGAGCAGGGTGAAGAAGCCGGCGGACAACCTCTCCATCAGTTCGCTGGCGTCCTTGTCCCCGGTTCGGCGCGCCCATTCCATAAAGGTCTTTTGCGCGGTGCCCAGGGTGTCCTTGATGCTGTGGATGCCAAAACTCTCGGTGAAGGCGGCGTCTCTGCCTTCGGTGACGAAGTAGATCTGGTTGCGCAGGTCTTTCAGGTCGTTGTTCACCGGGGTGGCGGACAACAGCAGCACCTTGGTCTTGACCCCGGTCTGGACGATGTCCTCCATCAGGCGCTGGTAACGACTTTTGCGGATGATGTTGCCGTCCTCGTCCCGCTTGCCCTTGGTGTTGTTTCTGAAGTTGTGGGATTCATCGATGACGATCAGGTCGAAATTGCCCCAGTTCAGGGTGGCCAGGTCGATTCCGTCCACCTTGCCGGATTCCCGCGACAGATCGGTATGGGAAAGCACGGTGTAGGAGAAGCGATCCTTGAGGAAGGGGTTGAGTTCGCTGTTGTTCTGGGCCAGGTAGACGGTCCAGTTGTCCCGCAGCTTCTTGGGGCACAGCACCAGCACCCGGTGGTTGCGCAGTTCGAAGTATTTGATCACCGCCAGTGCGGAGTAGGTTTTACCCAAGCCAACGCTATCCGCCAGGATGCAGCCGTTGTGGGCGTTGATCTTGTGGATGGCGCCCTTCACGCCATCCTTCTGAAAATCGAACAGTGCCTGCCAGATGTCGGTATCGATGATGGCGGTCTGGTCGAACAGACGGGCGTCCTCGATCTGGCCTTCGAGAAAGCGCTCGAAGATATGGAACAGGGTCTTGAAGTAGATGAATTCCGGCGGATGGTTGACATAGAGCTGCTCCAGATAGCGCAGTACTTCCTCCTTCACATCCGCCACCAGGATTTCGTCGTTCCACAGGTTGTCGAACCAGGCCTTGAGTTCCGCCCTATCCCGGTCGCTGTCCACGATCAGGTTGAGCTCAATATTGGGGGTTGCCGACAGGCCTAGCCCGCGCCGGGTGAAGTTGGAGCTGCCGAGGATGGCGTGCTCCCGCCTGCCGTCGTCGATATGGTAGAGCTTGCCGTGGAGCAGGTTGGCCTCGCGGACGGAGCGTATTTGCACCCTGTCCCTGATCCAGGCGGCGCAGCGGGCGGCCACATCCTTTTGCTGGAGGCGGTTGCTGAGTTCCAGGCCTTCGTCCTCGATCTTGAAGCTTTTTTTGTCGGTCTTGTCAGGATCCAGGGAGGCGATAAAGCGCGGTTCGCCGAAAAGGAAGTTGAGGCCGTCTATCTGATCCAGCTGCGTGGAAAGTGCCTCGTAGGCGTAGATGGTGAAATAAGCTGAGACTACCGATAACTGGCTGCCACCGGAGATTTTTTGCTCAAGGAAATCAGCAACCTTGCCACAGGAGTGGTTGTCGCGAATGCCGAATGCTTGTGGCGTCACACCTGTCGATGTCATTGTTCTTCCTTGTTGTACATGCCGCTGGAAAGCTCAATCAGCGGGTTTTCACCATTGAATCAACTGACTGCTACTTTACCCGAGGACAGATCCAACGCAACAGGATGAAGCTGGTCACCGCCGCCACGGTGCCGCACAGCAGGGTGCCCCACAAAATATCCACCACCACCATGATCCAGGGCCAGTCCGCCAGGGTGGCCATGTTGGTGAGGTCATAGGTGGCATATGTGAAGGCGCCGAATAGGCCGCCCCACAGGGCGGCGGTTTTCACCGAACGGGCGGCAAGGCCGGGGCGCACCCCGAACAACACGATGCCGGCGATGAACATCAGGTAGAACAGCGCCGCCGCCGTCCAGTTCACCGGCCCCAGCAGATGGCCGATCCAGTGGGGGTAGAGGTCCACCGCCAGCCAGCCAAGCCACAGCATGTCGATAGCGAAAAAAACCGGCAGGGCGATCAGGTAGGCGAGCCCGGCTTGGCGGTGTGTCATGGTGGATCCTCGTGTCGGTGGCGGGAGGGCCAGTGTGCCTGGCGGAAGGGCCAGTGGCCTGGTGGATGAGGTAAGGCGTGGCTGATGTCCCTGCCAGCCGCCCCGCCCCAGCAACCTGGCCAGTGGCGCGTTGCCGGGGATAATCCCACCCGCCGCCAGCGGGCGCAATGGCAAGCAATAAACATATTGACATACGTATAATCGAATATATGATTATCCGTATGTAATTGTTGACTGTTCAGCGGAGGACAACCCCATGCCACCCACCGCCTTCTACCGGGCCATCGCCGATGAAACGCGCCTCAAGTGCCTGCTGCTGATCCTCCGCGAGGAGGAACTGTGCGTCTGCGAACTGACCACCGCCCTCGCCGAGAGCCAGCCCAAGGTGTCCCGCCACCTGGCCATGCTGCGCCAGTGCAATATCCTCCGGGACCGGCGCCAGGGGCAGTGGGTGTTCTACCGGCTCGATCCCGATCTGCCCCCTTGGGCCTGCGGCGTGCTGGCGGCCACCCTGGACGCCAATCCGGATTTTGTCGCCGCCAACATCGCCCAGCTCGACGAGATGGGGGATCGCCCCGAACGGGCCAGGGTCTGCTGCTGAGAGCTGGCCCCACAGGCCGCGGACAACCTGGGCCACCCCTTTTTCCTCTCCCCTCGCACGGAGCAATCTCATGACTGTGAAAATCGGCATCAACGGCTTTGGCCGCATGGGCAGGCTCGCCCTGCGCGCCGGGTGGAACAACCCCGGCCTGGCGTTCACGCACATCAACGACCCCGGCGGCGATGCCGCCAGCTTCGCGCACTTGCTCAACTTCGATTCGGTGCACGGCCGCTGGCAGCGCGAGGCCACCGCTGATGGCGATGCCCTGGTGGTGGACGGCAAGCGCATTCCCTTCACCCGCCACAAGACCATCGCCGAGGGCGACTGGTCCGGTTGCGATCTGGTGATCGAGGCCAGCGGCAAGATGAAGACCGGGAGCATCCTTCAGGGCTACCTGGATCAGGGGGTCAAGCGGGTGGTGGTCACCGCGCCGGTAAAGGAGCCGGAGGTGCTCAATGTGGTGATGGGGGTCAACCACCACCTGTACGATCCCGCCCGGCACCCCATCGTCACCGCCGCTTCCTGCACCACCAACTGCCTGGCGCCGGTGGTGAAGGTGATCCACCAGCACCTTGGCATTCGCCACGGTTCCATGACTACCATCCACAGCCTGACCAATACCCAGACCATCCTCGACGGCCCCCACAAGGATCCGCGCCGCGCCCGCGCCTGTGGCATGAGCCTGATTCCCACCACCACCGGCTCCGCCACCGCCATCGCCGAGATCTTTCCGGAACTCCGGGGGCGCCTCAACGGCCACGCGGTGCGGGTACCCCTCACCAACGCCTCCCTCACGGACTGCGTGTTCGAGGTGGAAAGAGCCACCACGGCGCAGGATGTGAACGCCCTGCTACAGGCGGCGGCGGAGGGAGACCTCGACGGCATTCTCGGCTACGAGGAGCGCCCCCTGGTGTCCATCGACTACCGCACCGACCCCCGCTCCAGTATCGTCGACGCCCTGTCCACCCTGGTGGTGAACGGCACCCAGGTGAAGGTCTTTGCCTGGTATGACAACGAGTGGGGCTATGCCAACCGGGTGGTGGATCTGGTGGTGTTGGTGGGTTGTGGTGCTTGATGTCTGATGTCTGATGTCTGACGTCTGACGTCTGACGTCTGACGTCTGACGCCGGGATGATCGCAGCAATCTGGTTAGCCCGGTATCCATCCTCGCCCTGGGGTTCCCATGTGGCGAATTGACAGGGAAAAGGCACCAAATGACGACTGACGACTGACGACTGACGACTGACGACTGACGACTGACGACTGACGACTGACGACTGACGCCAAGATGATCGCAGCAATCTAGTTAGCCCAATATCCATCTGTACCCTGGAGTTCGCAAGTGGTGAATTGACGGGGAACTGGCACCAAAAAGCGTCAGACGTCAGACATCCGACGTCAGACCAAAAACACAGGCCCAACAAGCAATGACCCCATCCAGCCCCCTGACCCGCCAATACCTGCTGATCACCGGCAACTATTGGTCCTTTACCTTCACCGACGGGGCCCTGCGCATGCTGGTGG
>JBJHAY010000076.1:0-11648 GCA_050485205.1 Gammaproteobacteria bacterium | reverse complement strand
GGATAGTCTGTCCACGCCCGCCATGGGGAAACCCGGGACTTGAAGCCAAGCCCGCAAGACCCCATTCTGGCGACACATCAACCCCCTGGCTTATGAGTTACGGAATGCCACAAGTCGACTTCTACATCCTGAAACACGCCACCGAAGACCAACGTGAATTCTTCGCCTGCCGCCTGGCGGAGAAAGCCTTCAACCTGGGTCACACCGTCTACATCCAAACCGATTCCGAAGCGGCAGCCCAGCGCATGGACGATCTATTGTGGAGCTTCAAACCTGAGGCCTACCTGCCCCACGTGATCCAGGAGACCATGGATCCAGAGGACGAGGATGTCCCCATCATCATCAGCTACAGTGAAGAGTGCACCGAACCCAAGGATCTGCTGATCAATCTGGCTCACACCGTCCCGGTGTTCTACCGAGCGTTTCCGCGCATCAGCGAAATCGTGCTCAACAATGATCTGTCGCGCAAGAGTAGCCGCAAGCATTGGCGTTATTACCAGGAACAGGGGCTGGAACTGAAACACAACGAAGTTTGATTCTACTGCGTGCTTTGGTCGTGCCGTGATCACGGGCTATAATCGTCGGCTTTCACCCACACCACTCAAGCCGACACCTCATGGACAAGACCTACCAGCCTCACCAGATCGAAAGCTCCTGGTACCAAACCTGGGAGCAACGCGGCTACTTCGCCCCCAGTGGCAATGGCCAGCCCTACTGCATCATGATCCCGCCGCCCAATGTCACTGGCAGCCTGCACATGGGCCATGGTTTCCAGGAAGCCATCATGGACGCCCTGATCCGCTACCATCGCATGCAGGGACGCAAAACCCTGTGGCAGGTCGGCACCGACCATGCCGGTATCGCCACCCAGATGGTGGTGGAGCGCAAGCTGCTGGGTGAAGGAAGCAGCCGCCAGGAACTCGGTCGTGACAAGTTCGTCGAGCAGGTATGGAAGTGGAAGGCGGAATCCGGCGGCAACATCACCCGCCAACTACGACGCCTGGGTGCCTCCCCGGACTGGAGTCGGGAGCGTTTCACCATGGATGAAGGCTTGTCGCGGGCGGTGGAGGAAGTGTTCATCCGTCTTTACGACGAGGGCTTGGTCTACCGTGGCAGTCGCCTGGTGAACTGGGACCCGAAACTGCATACCGCCATTTCTGACCTGGAGGTCAATTCCGAGGAGGAAAACGGCAATCTCTGGCATTTCCGCTACCCCCTCGCCGACGGCGTGCTTACCGCTGACGGCAAGGATCACGTTGTCATTGCCACTACCCGCCCCGAAACCCTGCTGGGCGACACCGCGGTGGCGGTACACCCGGATGACGAACGCTATCAGGCCTTGATCGGCAAGGATGTCATCCTGCCCCTGTGCGAACGCCGCATTCCCATCATCGCCGACACCTATGTGGACCCGGCCTTTGGCACTGGCTGCGTGAAAATCACCCCGGCCCACGACTTCAATGACTACGAAGTGGGCAAGCGCCACGACCTGCCGCTGATCAACATCCTCACCCCGGACGCCGCCATCAACGACAATGCCCCGGCCGCCTACCAGGGCATGGACCGCTTCGTCGCCCGCCGCCAACTGGTGCTGGACCTGCAGAAACTGAATCTGGTGGAAAAGATCGAGGACCACAAACTCAAAGTGCCCCGTGGCGACCGCAGCGGCGTGGTGATCGAGCCCTATCTCACCCAGCAGTGGTACGTGGCGGTGCAAAGCCTGGCCGAACCCGCCATCGCCGCGGTGGAAAACGGTGACATCCAGTTCGTGCCGAAGAATTGGGAAAACACCTATTTCTCCTGGATGCGCGACCTGCAGGACTGGTGCATCAGCCGCCAACTCTGGTGGGGGCATCGGATACCCGCCTGGTATGACGAGGACGGCAACATCTACGTGGGACGCGGTGAAGCCGAAGTGCGCGCCAAGTACCAACTGGCGGCGGACCTGCCACTGCGCCAGGATGAAGACGTGCTGGACACCTGGTTCTCCTCCGCCCTGTGGACCTTCTCCACCCTGGGCTGGCCCGAGGACACCGAGGAACTGCGCACCTTCCATCCCACCGACGTGCTGGTCACCGGCTTCGACATCATTTTCTTCTGGGTCGCGCGCATGATCATGATGACCCTCAAGTTCACTGGCCAGATACCCTTCCGCAAGGTCTACATCCACGGTCTGGTGCGCGATGGCGAGGGCCAGAAAATGTCCAAGTCCAAGGGCAACATTCTCGACCCCATCGACCTTATCGACGGCATCGACCTGGAAAGCCTGGTGGCCAAGCGCACCGACAGCATGATGCAGCCGCAATTGGCGAAGAAAATCGAGAACGCCACCCGCAAGCACTTCCCCGGGGGCATTCCCGCCCACGGCACCGATGCCCTGCGCTACACCTTCTACTCCCTCGCCACCACCGGCCGCGACATCAACTTCGACATGGGCCGCATGGAAGGCTACCGCAACTTCTGCAACAAGATCTGGAACGCGGCCCGCTATGTGATGATGAACTGCGAGGAGCAGGCCGTCACCGCGCCTGCCGCCAGGACTGATTACTCCCAGGCCGACCTGTGGATACAGTCCCGCTTTCAGGCCGCCTTGCGCAAGGTCAATGAGGCCATCGAGGTATATCGCTTCGACCTCATCTCCCAGGCAGTCTATGAGTTTTTCTGGAACGAATATTGCGATTGGTATCTGGAACTGTCGAAGCCGGTACTGTGGGACGAAGACGCCAGCGATGCCCAGAAAAACGCCACCCGCTTCACCCTGCTGAACGTGCTGGAACAAAGCCTGCGCCTGGCCCACCCCTTGATGCCCTTCATCACCGAGGAAATCTGGCAGAAAGTGGCACCACTGCTTGGCATCGAAGGCGACACCATCATGCTGCAAGCCTATCCCGGCGAAGACGACAGCCTGCTGGACCAAGCGGTGGAAGCCGAGGTGGAATGGATCAAGCGCCTGGTGGTGGCAATCCGCAACATCCGTGGCGAAATGAACATTTCCCCGGCGAAGGCGATTCCAGTGCTGCTGTCGGGCGGTGACGGCAACGACCACGACCGCCTGAATCACAACCGCCAGTTCCTGATGAAACTGGCCAAGCTCGACAGCATCGAGTGGCTTCCATCCGGCACCGAGGCACCACCTGCCTCCACCCAACTGGTGGACAAACTGGAAGTTCTGGTGCCAATGGCGGGTCTGATCGATGTAAGCGCCGAACAGAACCGGCTCGCCAGGGAGATCGACAAGCTGAACAAGGACATCGAACGGCTGCGCGGCAAGTTGGGCAACACCCGCTTCGTGGAAAGCGCCCCGGCCGCGGTGGTGGCAAAGGAGCAGGAGAAACTCTCCAGCGCCGAGTCCATGCTCGGCCAGTTCGAAGCCCAGCTGGCCAAGCTCGCCACCCTGTAGGAGCGAGCCCTGCTCGCTCCTACAGGGACAGTTGAGCAGCACTCCCGCAGGGAAAGTTGACCAGGCTGAACATCATGCTTAACATCCCTTGCATCAAGACACTCTGCAACAAGTCGCCCGCACCCGACCACAAGTCCGGAGGAAGACACATGTCATATCGCCTGCCCCTGCTGGCCCTGCTGTTGGCCGCCCCCGCCAGTGCCCACTTCGACAAGCCCTTCGACATGAATGGTGGTCACTACGACGACTTCGGCAACTACCACTGCCATCAGCCCGGTTGTGTCATGACCGAGCACCGCTTCCAGGTACGCCGCACCCTGCGCGGCCACCCCCGCGACCGCGCCATTTTCTTCCTGGACGAGGACTGGCCCTACCCACTGCAAGTGAATGGCTGCCGCGACGCCCGCAACGAAGTCCTGGTAATGACCAGCAAGGTGCCAGTGACCTTTACCAACCCCCGCGAATGCCAGGTCAGCGAAGGACTTTGGGTGGATGAGTACACAGGGCAGGAATATACCAACGCCTTCGAAATGGACGTGGACCACATCATCCCCCTGCAATACGCCGACAGCGCCAACGGCTATCGCTGGGACTTTCAAACCCGCGCCTCCTTCTCCAATGACCCCGCCAACCTGGTGCCCGTCGCCCGCGACAGCTCGCGTCAGAAACGCCAGCGCAGCATCGCGGAATGGCGCCCCAGCGACGAACAACTGCTGTGCAGCTATGCGGTGCAATGGCGCGACATCGCTGGCCGCTACCGCCTGCAACTCTACAACCGGGACATCTCCCGCATGCGCACGGTACTGCGCAACTGCGGCGAAGAGGAACAATACAAACCCGAGAACTGAGCCTCGGCCTGCTGCGAACACCCGCGGGCGACAGCATGATTGTCGCCTGCAAGGCAGGCTCCTACAAAAGACCTCGCCTCCTGCAGGAGCGAGCCCTGCTCGCGACAGCACCCTGTTGCCTACGACTCAGACTTCCACAAGATAGCCGGGTTAATTACTCGCCGTGAATAATGGTAGACTGCCAGAGCTTTACATCATCACTCTGGGTTGAGCTCATCGGCATGGCGGTGGGTCGGCCACCCAGGGGAAAAATAAAAAAACCATAACAGAACACCAATAAGATAAGAGAGTAGTCATGTTCACCAGAGCCATCATTGCTTCCCTATTGATTTCAATTCCTTTCACCGCCCTCGGTTACTTCCTCTCCAGCGCGGAGCTTCTGCCCACCGGGCTCGATTACTTCACCATCGCCTTTCTCACCGCCACCCTGAGCGCCCTTTGGGTCAACAAAACAACCCCGGCCTCTGACCACAACCACCAGCACCGTGGCCACGGTTCCCGGCATCACAAAGAAAGCAAGCCACAGGTCGCGCTGAAAAAGGAAACCGGCAATGTCAAATGGTTCAGCGCCAGCAAGGGCTTCGGTTTCATCACCAGGGAAAACGGCGAGGATGTGTTTGTGCATTTTCGCTCGATTCTCGGCACGGGACACCGCATCCTGCACGAGGGGCAACGGGTGGAGTTCGCGGTCACGGAAGGCAGCAAGGGCCTCCAGGCGGAAGAAGTCAGCGCCATCAAATAAATCTGTAGGCGAATGCCTTGCAGATGACGTCTGATAGCTGGCTGAAACCGTCGCCTTCAAGGCAGGCTTCTAGAAGGGGCTGGTGGGGAACATGAACTCATTGCCAATCTGGCACAAGAATGAATTCGGTCCGACTCAGTAGTGCGGGGGCTTTTCGTCGACGGGGTTTACTTCACGGCTGTCCTGCATGTCTTCCAGGCGTTGTCGCAGCAAACTGATTTCCACCCGGAATCTATCCAGTTGCTGCTGCTGACCCAGCAGTGCCTCGTTAAGCGCGGCGATGGTCTGCTCCTGAAAAGCCACCTGGGTTTGCAGGTCGATCAATTGGCTTTCCAGCGCCACCGTCCGCCCCTCAGACATCCGCCCAACTCCGCAACAGATTGTGATAGACACCGGCCAGTTCCTTCAGCGAGGACTGGCCGGGATGTTCGCTGGCTATCTGCTGAATGGCGTTGTCCAGCTGAAACAAGATACTGCGCTGATTGTCATCCCTGACCATGCTCTGCACCCAAAAGAAAGAGGCCAGGCGCTCCCCGCGCGTCACCGGCCGCACATAGTGCACGCTGGTGCCGGGATATAGCACCATGTCCCCCGCCGCCAGTTTGATACCACGCGGTCCGTAGGTATCCTCGATCACCAGATCACCACCATCGTAATCGTCGGGATCACTCAGAAAAAGAGTGGCGGAAAGATCGGTGCGGATGCGGAAATGGGTGCCGGCCACGGGACGGATGGCGCCATCGATGTGGGCGCCATATTGCTGGCCATCGGCATAGCGGTTGAACAAGGGTGGCATCAGCTTGGCCGGTAATGCGGCGGCGGTGAACAGCTCATTGCCCTCCAATGATTGCAGGATCATTTCACCCAGGCGCAGGGCTACCGGATGGTCATCTGGCAACTGGTGATTGTTTTTAACTGCCCGGGACAGATAACCGGCGCTGTGGCGACCATCCGACCACTCCACCTGGGTCAGCTCGCGCCGGCAGATGGCCAGTTCTTCCGCGCCCAACACCTGGGGAATTTTGATCAGCATGCCATGCCCTCTCCTCGCCTCCTGGATTCAGAAATAGGAATAATTCACCGCGAACAAAGCACCCAGGCCGGGACCCGGCACCACATGGAAGGGATGCAGCTGGTCGAAGAAAAATCTGTCAGTGATATTAGTCAAGTTGAGTTTCACGGTCCAGTGATCCGACACGGTGTACTTGGCCATGGCGTCGAAGGCCCAGTAACTGGGCGCCACCTGTAACGGCGCCACATTCCTGGCCAGGCGTTCCCCCACATGACGGGCGCCGGCGCCGATCTCGAATTGCTCATGCACCACCAGGTTGGCCCACAACGACAAATTATGCTTGGGTACGTTGAGCAGGGGTTGTCCCAGATTGTCGAGGGTTGGCGCGGTGCGCGCTTCCTGACTGTCGAGATAGGCATAACCACCGCTCAATGAAAAAGTGCGGGTGATATTGCCCGCCAGGTTCACCGACAAACCATCTACCCGTTGCTCGCCGGCAAGTTCATTGAAGCCAGGATTATTGGGATCCGGCACCCTCGCATTCTGCTTGGTGATACGAAAAACGGCAGCCTCGGCCATGAAAGTGCCATCGAACAAGTCCCACTTGGTGCCCAATTCAATACTGCGGTTTTTCTCCGGCTCCAGAAACGCGTTGCTGATGCCGAAATTGCGCGCGTTGGCAATGAAGGACAGACCTTCGGCGGAAGGGTTGAAGGAAGTGCCCCAACCCAGGTAGATGGTGCCCGCTTCCACCGGCTTGTAGACCACGGCGGCGCGGTAGCTGTATTCGATATCCTTGCGCAACACACGCTCCGGCCCCGCGCTATTGCCGGCGGCATCGAAGCGTTGCGCCTGATAATCGGTGTCAAAGTGATCCCAACGCAGGCCAGTGACAAGTTGCCACTGCTCGCCGAATTTCATGGTATCCAGTACATAGAACGCCAGACTGTCGCTGGTGGTATCAGCCTGGGCCCTGGTTTGCATGCGCTCGGCGCTGAAATCAATTCGCGATGGATTCAACAGACTGGTGCGCGGCACGCCCACGGCAATGCCCATGGTGGGGGCTGACGACTCCCTTGCCATCTCCACGCCCCCCACCAGGCTGTGACGAATCAGGCCGGTATCCACATTGAACAGCAGGTTCACCTGGCCTTGCAGCATACGCTCCCTGGAACCGCCGCCGAAGGTGTTGCGATCAATCAAAATGTCCGCCAGATCCGTGCCCGGTGGCGGGCTGCCGGCAATCAGGGGCTCGCCAATGCGGCTTGCACGTCGGTATTCGGCATGACGCAATTGGGCATTGATGCTGAAGTCGGGACTGAAACTGTGATCCAGGCGCAGATTGGCAATGTCGGCATCAGTGTTGACGAAATCATCCTGGAAGCCATAGTAGATACTGCGTTCCACCGGCGCGGGCCTGCCATGGAGCCAGGGAAAGCCGTAATCGGGCACGCTGTCGCTCTTCTGCTTCATATAACTCATGGTCAGGCGCGTGGCCTGCCCCAGCCCCAGACTCAAGCTCGGCGCGATGCCGTAGTTATCGGTCTCGGTGTGATCGCGTCCCGGCACGTTGGCGCTGTGCTGCATCAGATTGAGCCGGAAAGCGCTACCCTCGCCAAGCTGTTCCAAGGGTTGGTTGATATCCGCGGTAGCCCGCAGCAAGGAGGCATTGCCCATGTTCAGATTGAAGCGACGGATCTTCTCGTCGGCAACGGGCTGCTTGCTGGACTGATTGATGACACCGCCCGTGGAGCCACGGCCAAAGACCATGGATGAAGGGCCCTGCAACACCTCGATGGTTTCCAGATTGAAGGGATCGCGCAGGTAGTTGCCATAGTCCCGCATGCCATCCAGGAACATGTCGTTGCGGGAATTGAAGCCCCTGATGGTGGGATTGTTGCCCTGCCAGGTGAACTCGCCGGCCCCAAGAGTAATACCCGGCACATTGCGGAGGGCATCATTGAGGCTGATGGCACCACGATCTTCCAGCAGTTCGCGGGAGATGGTGGTAATGGATTGAGGAGTGTCACGCAACACTTCCGTGAATTTCAGCACCGACGACTGGTCCACCCGATAGCCGCTACCGGGAAAGGTATCGGTGACCAGGATTTCCTCCACCTGGCGCTCCTGCTGGGCATGGAGCGAGCCGGAAAGCACCAGGTTGGCACCGGTCGCCACCAGGATGCTTCTGATCAAGCCGCGCAGCGGTTTCGGTTGCTGAGGAATACCAGGCGCGCCGCTACCCAGTGCCGTCAGTGCCAGCATGCAATGTCTCCCGATCATTGGTGAATTCTGTGATTTCCCTGCCGCCCGGTAATGGCGTGAAGGCGTGGCGAGTCTATACAGGCGTGCTGTCAGCGTCCACCAGCAGCGGTTTCGGAAACTCCCAAGTTCATGGATAATGGGTCGGCAAGTCGCGGTTCGCTGGCAACGAATCAATAAAAAAGCGCCTGTTTTGGCTATTATAGGGATGTTTTAATGCTTGAACGCAGGCGCGGAAAGCCTTGCCATGGGCCAGGCTGGCCATAGTCGAAAACCGATTGGGAACCAAACTTTCCATGAAAAAACCCAAGCTATCCCAAACCACCCTCCCCCATATTCCGGGAGAGTTGGAACTGAGCGTGATGACCACGCTTTGGCGGAATCCCAACATCGGCGCCAAGCAGATACTGGAACATATTGCCAAGCATCACTCCTGCAACCTCAGCACCATCCAGTCGACACTGGAAAGATTGATGCGCAAGGGGATGCTCACCAGGCACAAACAGGGCCATGCCTTCCTTTACACTACGCTGGTGAGTCGGGGTGAACTGCTGGGCGGATTGCTCAAGGATGTCATCAACCTGCTGCATGACGGCAGCCCCCGCACCATCCTCAGCAGCTTTGTCACCGCCGCCAGCAAGATCGATGACAGCGCGCTGGAAGAACTCGACCAACTGATACGGCACAAGCGCGCGCAGCAGGAGGCATCCGATGATTGATGTCCTGCTCAGAGCAGGCTCCTTCGCGGCCATATGGCTCACCTCCTGGTTGTTTTTGTTCCTGGTGCTGGCCTCCCTGTACCCACTGCTCCGTTCCATGCTGCTGCGCTGTCACCCGGCCACCGCCAGCAATCTGGTACTGACGCTGCTTTCCTTCCCTTTCCTGGCCAGCCTGCTGGCCTCGGTGTTGCTGTTCACCCCCTATCTGGCAATCAATCCCTTCAGCAACCACGTGCACAGTGTGGACTGTGATGAACAATTCGCCGCGCTGCACAGCCCCTGGGTAGTGGGCTGCGCCCTAGGCATCGCGGCAATCACCCTGGGTTTGATGCTGCTGAGGATGCTGCGTCACATGGCCGCCACCATGCGCTTGAAAAAACAGTTGCTCATGCTGGCGGAGCCCGGGGGAGAGTGGCACCTGCTCCCCAACAAGGAAAAGCTGGTATTCACCCTGGGCTGGCTGAAAAACAGCATTTTCATCACCGATGGCCTGTTGCGAGAGTGCAGCAGCGCTGAATTGGACATCATCCTCAAGCATGAACAGGCCCACATGAAAAGAAAGGACAATCTGCGCATGCTGATGGCGCGGGTGCTGCTGATGCTGTTCCCACCCGCCTTGGCCCGGCCCTTTCAGGATGACCTGCATCTGTTCGCTGAAGCCGCTTGCGACTACTCCAGCGTTGCCGGACATGACCCCCTTGACGTGGCCGAAACCCTGCTGCGCATGCAGCGGCTGATGCCGGATCGCGTGCAGTGCTTCAATCACACCATCTCATCGGCATATGTGGGGACTGAAGTGGAAAACCGGGTCAAGCTCTTGCTTGCCGGCACCAGTTTCAAGCGCCGATTGCGGATACCCCCCATCGTATACCTGATTACGTTAGTGATCCTCAGCCTGCTGCTGGTGGACCCTCTGCACCATGGCATGGAGTGGTTGTGGCGCAGCAATTGAGCGTTTCTTCCCGCGCCAACCAATGACAGGGCGCCATGTTTGCGCTGTAAAACTGGAACGTTTCCCCTCCGTCACTGTCCATGCTGATGGTTTGCCCGGAACCTGCCGCTTGTGGTAATTTCCGGTCATTGGTTTTGTTACAGAGGGTAGTCAATGCAGTCCATTTCCACCAAACCCCCGATTCGCTGGATCAACCTGATGGTGCTGGGCATTCCTCCCGTCATCGCGCTGACCCTGGTGCCCTGGTATGGCTTCAACCACGGTTACAGCGCTGCCATGTGGCTCTGGTTCCTGGCGTTGATGACCTTCTGCGAAATGTCCATCACCGCCGGTTATCACCGCCTCTGGTCCCACAAGGCCTACAAGGCCCACCCTGTCATCAAGTTCATCTACGCCCTGGGCGGCGCCTGCGCCCTGCAGAACGACTGCATCACCTGGGCAGCCGACCACCGCCGCCACCATCTGCATGTGGATGACAACGACAAGGACCCCTACTCCGCCGGCCTCGGCTTCTGGTATTCCCACTTCGGCTGGATGATCCGTGACTATCCCAGCACCCGCGAAGACCTCTCCAACGTCAAGGACTTGCAGAAGGAGCCAATCCTGGTCTGGCAACGCAAGCATTACCTGGCCCTCACCCTGCTGATGAACATCGGCCTGCCCGCCTTCATCGGCTACCTGCTGGGCGATGTGATCGGCGGCCTGTTGCTGCTGGGCTTCCTGCGCCTGGTGCTGAGCCAGCACTTCACCTACCTGATCAACTCCGCCGCCCACATCTGGGGCAAGAAGAACTACGATCCGGACCAGACCGCCTGCGACAACTGGTTCATCGCCCTCTTCACCTATGGCGAGGGTTACCACAACTACCATCACACCTTCGCCTGGGACTATCGCAACGGCGTCAAGTGGTATCACTACGACCCCACCAAGTGGATGATCAAGGCATTGTCCTGGGTGGGACTCACCTCCGACCTTCGCGCCTGCTCCGCCTACCGACTGGAAAAAACCCGGCTCGACGTTCAGTACCGCAAGTCACTGGACCGGGTTGAAAAACTGGAAGACGCTGGCAAGTGGCGCAAGCTGTTGGAGGAGGAATACGAACAGTTTCTGCAAACCTTGACTCACTGGTCCGAGCTGCGGCAACAGTGGTACGAGGCCAAGTCACAGGCGCTGTCCAAGGAACTGCATGACTTGCAGGACAAGCTCCACGAGTTGGACCTGAAGCACCTGAAACAACGCTATCAGGAACTCAAACAGCAATTGCGGGAACAGCGCAGGCGCTGGCAGGCATTACAGGCTTCATTCGCCAGGCAGGAATTTGCTGCTGCCTGAGGAGTACTTGCTGGGCGTGCATTGGCTTCTGCTGTGATGCCGGTTTGTGGCTTCTACTGTGATGTACGTCTTGTGGCTTCTGCTGTGATGTGCGTTTGTGGCTTTTGCTGTGATGTGCGTTTGTGGCTCGGCTGTGATGTGCGTTTGTGGCTTCTGCTGTGATGTGCGTTTTGTGGCTTCTGCTGTGATGTGCGTTTTGTGGCTCGGCTGTGATGCAAGTTTTGTGGCTCGGCTGTGATGCAAGTTTTGTGGCTCGGCTGTGATGCAAGTTTTGTGGCTCGGCTGTGATGCAAGTTTTGTGGCTCGGCTGTGATGCAAGTTTTGTGGCTCGGCCGAGGGTCGGGGAGGGGGTACAAAAAACGCCGTGAACCCATCCATGGG
>JBJHAY010000075.1:0-11845 GCA_050485205.1 Gammaproteobacteria bacterium | reverse complement strand
GGGTAAGGCCATCGCCGATTTCAACATGATCGAGGAAGGCGACCTGGTGATGGTATGCCTTTCGGGAGGCAAGGACAGCTATGCCATGCTGGATATCCTGCTGAACCTGCGCAAGCACGCGCCGATCAATTTCGATATCAAGGCCGTCAACCTTGACCAGAAGCAGCCAGGCTTCCCAGAGGAAGTTCTGCCTACTTATCTGGAAAGTATCGGCGTTGACTACCACATCATCGAGCAGGACACCTACTCAGTAGTGGTGGAAAAGACCGAGCCGGGCAAAAGCTACTGTGGCCTGTGTTCAAGGCTGCGTCGCGGTAATCTTTATTCCTACGCCTCTCGCATTGGCGCCACCAAGATTGCCCTGGGTCATCACCGTGATGACATCCTCGAAACCCTGTTTCTCAATATGTTCTTCGGCGGCAAGCTCAAGAGCATGCCGGCCAAGCTGCTCAGCGATGATGGCCGTCATGTGGTCATCAGGCCAATGGCCTATTGCAAGGAGAAGGAAATTGCCGCCTATGCCAAACTCAAGGAGTTCCCGATTATTCCCTGCACTCTGTGTGGCAATCAGGAAAACCTCCAACGCAAGGAAGTGAAGAAGATGCTGCAAAGCTGGGACAAGCAGTTTCCGGGCCGCCTCGATGTGATGTTCCGCAGCCTCACCAGTGTGGTGCCGTCACACTTGCTGGATACCACGCTGCATGACTTTGCCAGTCTGCGTGGCGAGCCACAGCCTGACAGCGACAGAATTGCGCTGGTCAATCTGTATCAGCCTTCGCGTGACAAGAGCCTATGAACAGCGGTCCCTGGCGCTGCCACTATCCGGGGGCAAGCAATGAGTGATGCAAGCAAGGACAACCCAGAACATCTGCTGGATGCCAGAGGGCTGTTCTGCCCTGAGCCAGTGATGTTACTGCACAAGAAAATCCGTGAAATCGCCAGCGGTGAAGTGCTCACAGTAGTGGCCACGGACCCCTCCACGCAACGCGACATTCCAAAGTTCTGTCACTTTCTGGGTCATGAATTGGTGGCCAGCAGCGACGAAGGCAAATTCTACCGCTACAAGATCCGTAAGCGCGGAGATTGACCCGTGAGCCTGGCTGTAGATGCAAGTGCCATGAAAATAGTCGCGGATGACAACATGCCTGCCCTTGAGCAGACATTTGCTCCCCATGGTCGGCTGATGACCCTGCCTGGACGGCAAATCTGTCGTCAACATCTAGTGGACGCCGATGTACTCCTGGTACGCTCAGTGACGAGGGTGGACAGGGAATTATTAACGGGGACTTCGGTGCGCTTTGTGGGTTCCGCCACCAGTGGTACGGATCATGTTGATGTGGCCTGGTTGCGTCAACAGGGTATTGCTTTTGCTGACGCAGCGGGCTGTAACGCCATGGCAGTGGTGGAGTATGTCATTACCGCACTGGCTGTGCTCGGCGCACGCTATGAGTTTGACTGGCGCCTGGGGACAGTGGGCATCGTGGGTGCCGGTAATATAGGGGGGCGCTTGGCCAGGATACTGCGTGCCTGTGGCGTCGAGTGTTTGATCCACGATCCGCTGCTGCCTGCGAATAGTGAGTTTGCCCCTTGGCTGAGTCCATTGGATAAAGTATTGGGGTGTTCAGTGGTCAGTTTGCATGTCCCCTTGACAGATATTGGTTCTCATCCGACCCGCCATATGATTGGCCGCGAGCAGTTGCGGTCCATGCCTTTCGGGAGCATTCTGATCAACGCCGCGCGCGGCGGAGTGGTTGACGAGGCGGCCTTACTGGAATGTTTGGGTGCTAATCACAGATTGATGGCGGTAATCGATGCCTGGGAAAATGAGCCCCGGCCCAATCCCTTGCTGGCGCGGGCGGCGGATATTGCCACTCCCCACGTTGCTGGGCATACCCGTGATGCCAAATGGCGTGGTACCAGCATGCTGCTGGCGGCCTTCTTGCGTCATTTTCGGCTTCAGCCAAAGTCAGGCAGACTCGTGTCCGGGCGAGGTGAGGTGTTGGAGGTGGATCAGGACAACGATGTACAGGATTCATTGCTGATCCGTGATGTGCTGCTCAGGGCGTGCCCCATGCTGAGTACAGACAGCCAGATGCGGGCTTCACTGGATCATCCCAGGCCGGATTGGGCTTTCGACATGTTGCGACGAGGCCATCAACGGCAGGAGTTCTGCAATTACCGCTTGCGCCTGCCGGCCAGTGCGAGTCACCTGGCGCCCCTGTTCTGGGCGCTCGGTTTCGAGGTCAGGCATGGAACCTTCTGACCAGGCCATTCTCATGCAATCGATTGGTGCAAAATCCGGCTTGGCCGACTGTCAAAAATCTGTTTTCAACGAGCAGTCAGTCCTGAGAATAACGTGACAGGAAGTGGCCCAGCTTGCCAAGGGCTTTTTCCAACACATCCACAGCCGGTAGAAACACGATGCGGAAATGCTGATGATCGTCGATATTGAATCCACTGCCTTGTACCAGCAACACTTTTTCCTGTAACAAGAAATCCAGAATCATGCGTTCGTCGTTGTGGATGCGGAAGCGTTTCGGGTCCAGCCTGGGAAACAGATAGATGGCTCCCGCAGGCTTGACGCAGCTGACGCCGGGGATTTCGTTGAGCATCTGCCAGGCGATGTCACGCTGGTCACGCAGGCGCCCACCGGGCACGATCAGTTCCTTGATACTCTGATAACCCCCAAGCGCGGTCTGAATCGCATGTTGCGCAGGCACGTTGGCGCAGAGACGCATATTGGAAAGAATTTCCAGGCCATGAATGTAATCGCTGGCGTGTTGGCGGTCCCCGCTGATGAACATCCAGCCGGAGCGGAATCCGGCCAAACGATAAGTCTTGGAAAGGCCATTGAAGGTGGCGATGAAGAGGTCGTCCGCCAGTGAAGCCGTGGGTACATGCACGGCATCATCGTAGAGAATCTTGTCGTAGATTTCATCAGAAAATACCAGCAAGCCGTGCTCGCGCGCCACTTGCAGCATCTGTTCCAGCAATTCCTTCGGATATACCGCGCCAGTGGGATTATTGGGGTTGATAATGACCATGGCCTTGGTGCGGTCGTTGACTTTCTTGCGAATGTCTTCTATGTCCGGTAGCCAGCCAGCCTCTTCATCGCAGCGGTAATGGACGGCCTTGCCGCTGCTGAGGGTGACCGCGGCGGTCCACAGAGGATAGTCCGGTGCCGGCACCAGCACTTCGTCGCCGTCATTGAGAAGCGCCTGCATTGCCATCACTATCAGCTCGCTGACACCATTGCCCAGGTAGATGTCATTGATGCCAACCCCTTTGATGCCCAGGCGCTGGGTTTCCTGCATCACCGCCTTGCGCGCCGCGAACAAACCCTTGGAGTCCGAATAGGCCTGAGACTCCGGCAGGTTGTAGATCACATCCTGCAGCAGTTCATCGGGCGCGGCAAAACCGAATACGCCAGGGTTACCGATGTTGAGCTTGACGATCTGATGACCCTCTTCCTCCAGACGCCTGGCTTCCTGCAGGGCGGGGCCGCGGATCTCATAGCAGACCTGCTTGAGTTTGTTGGATTGCTTGATGTGCTTGCTCATCGTTCGGATCCGGTGAAACGTATCATGGATTGCCCGGTCTTTAACCCGAATGCGGCACCCGGGTTTACCCGGGCAGGCTGCGCATTGTACAGAAAGCCGGCAGTCGCCACCATGGGCAAGTGATCAATGACAATGTGGACTTAAGGAACCCAATATATGAACAAAGTAATCAAAACCGACGAAGAATGGCGCGAACTGCTGACACCCGAGGAATTCAGGATCTGCCGCCAGAAGGGCACGGAACGGGCATTTACGGGAGTTTACTGGCAGTGCAAGGGGGAGCAGGGGCTTTATGCCTGTCGGTGCTGTGGTCAGATTCTGTTCGACGCTGATGCCAAGTACGAGTCTGGCAGCGGTTGGCCGAGCTTCAGTGCTCCAGCGCAGGAGTCCGTGGTAACTACCGTGACAGACACCTCTCACGGCATGATTCGCACCGAGGTACTATGCGCTACCTGTGACGCGCATTTGGGACACGTATTTCCGGATGGACCGGCACCCACGGGCTTGCGCTATTGCATCAATTCTGCCTCCCTGCGTTTCGAGCCGAGAGCGTCCAATCAGAATTGATAGCGCAGGGAGGCCTGATAGCGGAAACGGTCCCAACTGAACAGCGGGATATTGCTGCTGTTATCGGTGTAGGTGGCATCCGCGGTCACGTTGAGCTGGCGGGTAGGCTGCCAGAGCCAGCCAGCGGTGGCGGAGAGCAGATCGTCGGCGCGGCGGATCACAAACACGGGATCACCGCTCTTGTTGTGACTTTTTTGCATGGAAAGCCGCACAAAGGGAATGTGTCCGGGGCGCCATAGGTACTGCTGAGTGTAGGAAATACCATAGAAGCGCTGGGCATTGTTGGCGCCGATATCCCTCAGGGCACTTTCATTGGCCAAATAAGTATTGATCCCATGGAGGAAGTTGCCGCTGGCCTTGTTGATGCCAGCCGCCACCAGCACCTGATTGACGTCGCGCAGGGAATTGTTGGGGCTCAGCGCGGTATTGTCGAAGCGAATCGCGGTCATCGCACCCACCAGGTTGCTTGACCAGTTGTTGCCCAACTGACGTTGCCAGGTATTTACCAGGGAGGCGCTTTGCTGGAAGCCCCGGCCCCCAAGCAGTATCCGTTGCAAGCGCAGGGAATGATTGAACCGGTTGTTTTCCCTGACCCGGGCATAGCCACCATCCAGCACTATGCTGTCCAGATCGAATTGGCTGGACCCAAGATTGTTGTGGCGGTTGACACTGGAGTTCACCACCAGACCGCTGTTCTTGGTGAAGGGGTGGTTGTAGGTGAGTCCGGCACCGTAATCCATGAAACTGTCGCTGATGCTGCGACCACTGGGGCTTAGTTCGATATCGCCAATCGGGGTGCTGATGATGCCGAGCTCGGTGGCGCTGTTGATGTTGCTGTCGTTACCGATGCCAGAGGTCACGAACCAACTGAAGCTGCTTTCCACTGCGTTCTGACGCTCGTCGATGATGTCGAGAAAGGCACGGATGTTGGCTTGGACATTGGGTTCTGGATCGGTGTCCAGTATTTCCAGGAATAGCTGCTCGGATTCCGCCAGGTTGTTGCTCATGTAATTGGCCCGAGCCAGCTCCAGTTTTACCCTGGGCTGATCCGGAAAAGCCAACACCACCCGCTCCAGGGCAAAAACCGCCAGGTCCGGGCGGCCGCTTTCCATTGCCGCCAGTCCGTAAAGAAAATCAAATTCGGGGTCACCCTCGTTGTCAAGGAGGCCAGGCTGGGCAGCCAGATAGGCTTCCTGGAAACGGCCCTCGGCAATGAGTTGGTTCAGGGTGTCAATCAGACTTTCCTCGGCTGCCTGGAGTGCGGGCGCCGCCAGACTCACGGCCAAGCCAAGAAGGACTGGGCGCAGCACCTTGGTCATCATTGCATTTTTATAGGTCTTGTTCATGCAATCAGTAACAGCTGACAGGGGGGGATCGGCCATATTTGTGTGAAATTCAACCAGGTTCCAATGGTAATGAACCCGGCGCCTTGATGCACCCTTTTGTTTAAGCGTGTACCCCCGTGCTCAAGGTGATAACTGATATACTTCGCCACTTGGCCGTGGTGCCGTGATTCCCATGCAACCAAAAGGCATGCTCATGTTGTTGAAATCCTACCTCAAGCTTGTCCAGGAAAGCCCCCGTGTCGTGATTGCCGTAATGGTGATGCTACTGGCGCTATTCGGGTGGTTCACCCAGGATTTCAAACTGGATGCCTCTGCCGACTCCCTGGTGGTGGAGGGTGATGAGGATCTGGAATTTTCCCGTCTGGTGAATGAACGCTACGGCACCAGTGACTTTCTGTTCATTTCGTACCGGCCCAACAGTGATCTGTTTACCCGGGAGAGTCTGTCCCGGCTGGCGGCCCTGCGCGACGAACTCAGCGCCATGGAACGGGTGGAATCCGTCAATACCATACTCGACGTGCCGTTGTTGCGCATGGCCAATGTGCCGCTGGTGGAACTGGCCGATAACATCCGCACCCTGGAGGAAGAGGGCATTGACCTGGCGGCGGCGCGGGAGGATCTGGTGGGCAATCAGGCCTACCGCAATGCCCTGATCAGCGAGGATGGCAGCATCACAGCGCTGATCGTCAACTTCGCCCGCGATCAGGTGTCAGCCGAACTGTTGGCGCGGCGCACCGCGTTGCGCTCTCAGCGTGACGAAGGCGGATTGACGCCGGGAGATGCGGAAGAACTGCGGCAGGTCTCCCGGCAATACAGCGAGCGCCTGGCGCGGGTAGCTGATCTACTGCACCAGGACATCACTACCATCCGTGCTACCCTCGACCGCTACCGCGACCAGGCCGACATTGTCATGGGCGGGGTGCCCATGATCGCCGATGACCTCATTACCTTTGTGCGCAACGACCTCGTCAACTTCGGCAGTGCCATCCTGGTTTTCATCATTCTTGCGCTAAGCTTCCTGTTCCGGCGTGTGCGCTATGTTGCGGTGCCGCTGCTGTGCTGTGCCTTCACCGCCATTTATGTGATCGGTCTGCTGGGCCTGTTTGACTGGCGGGTGACGGTGATTTCCTCCAACTTCATTTCCTTGTTGCTGATCATCACCATCTCCCTTACCGTACATTTGATGGTGCGTTACCGGGAGTTGCAACAGCTGACTCCGGACAAGCCCCACGCAGCCCTGTTGGCGGAGACCCTGCGCAGCATGAGCCGTCCCTGCGCCTATACCAGTTTGACCACCATCGTTGCCTTTGCTTCCTTGCTGGTGAGCGGGATTCCGCCGGTGATCAGCTTTGGCCAAATGATGGTGGTGGGGGTGGCCCTTACCTTCATTACCACCTTCCTCCTGTTCCCGGCGGTCATGAGTCTGTTACCGTCGGTGCCGGCGCCGCCCCAGGCGCATCGCAAGGGCTTTGAATTGACTCCCCTGCTGGCCCGCTTTACCGACCGTCGTGGCAGCCTGGTGTTGGCACTGTTCGCGGCCTTGCTGTTGATGGGCGTCACCGGACTTGGGCGTCTCAAGGTGGAGAACAGTTTCATCGACTACTTTGATCAGGACACCGAGATATACCGTGGCATGGTATCCATCGATCGCAACATGGGCGGTACCACCCCCCTGGATGTCATCGTCGATCTGATTCCTCCAGGTCTGGCGGATGGCTTCGGTGACTTCGAATGGGACGACGATGACTTTTTCGATGACTGGGATGACGACTTCGATGACGATGGCGCGGCCCGTGTCGATGAACGTGCCTACTGGTTCACCAGCGACAAGATGCGCGAAGTGATCGCCATGCATGATTGGCTGGAGGGGCTTCCGGAAACCGGCAAGGTGCTGTCCCTGGGTACCCTGATCAAGCTGGCCCATGAGTTGAACGATGGACGAGCCCTCGACAGCATCGAACTGGCGGTGCTTTACAGCCGCATCCCTGACGAATACAAGGAGACCCTGCTGCAACCCTATGTGTCAGTGGAAAATGACCAGGTTCGCTTCAACATCCGGGTGCGCGAGTCAGACCCGGATCTGGTGCGCGGCGAGCTGCTTGCCAGGATTCGTGAGGGTCTGGTGGAAAACTTCGGCTTGCAGCCGGAGCAGGTCCAACTCACTGGCATGCTGGTGCTCTACAACAATATGCTGCAAAGCCTGTTCGAGTCCCAGATCGAGACCTTGGCACTGGTGCTGGCGATGATCATGGTGATGTTCATGCTGCTGTTCCGTTCCTGGAAGCTGGCGCTGATCGGCATCATTCCCAACATCCTGGCGGCTGGAGCCGTGCTTGGCATCATGGGCTGGCTCGCCATTCCCCTCGACATGATGACAATTACCATTGCCGCCATCTCGGTGGGGATTGGTGTCGACAACACCATCCATTATGTGCACCGCTTCAAGGATCAGTTTCCCAACCATGGGAACTATGTAGCCACCATGCACTACTGCCATGGCAGCATTGGCCGCGCCATGTACTACACCAGCTTCACCATCGTGGTGGGCTTTTCAATCCTGGTGCTGTCCAATTTCATTCCCACGATTTATTTCGGCCTGCTGACCAGTCTGGCCATGATCATTGCCCTGGCGGGGGCGCTCACGCTACTGCCCAAGCTGCTGATCATGTTCAAGCCCCTTGGCCCCGAAACCGCCCCCGGTGGCTGAACACCCCCTGTAGGAGCCTGCCCTGCAGGCGACCCGGCCTTTGTCGCGAGCAGGGCTCGCTCCTACAGGGGGGGGGGTGTCGCGGGCAGGGGATCGCCGGGCACAAAAAAACCGCGTCTGGCGCGGTTGCTTTGGTCTCCATTAGCCCAGGGCGACACTGTATTCTTGTTATTGTTCTATGCTGTGGCGGGCAGTTGTTATGTCGCCCTGGGCTAACGAGTGGAACCAAAGATATCAGCGAAAATATCAAAAAAAAGAGCGCAAAAACTGTGCCAATCACATTTTTTGCACCATGCGTGCACTATTCCATATTTCTGCTATTTTTTTAATTTATTCAAATAGATAGAGTTATTTTTTGAAACCTGGCAAGATTCAAAACTCTCAGCAAATTAAGTGCTTATGAAACAAAATAAAAAATGGCAAAAGTCTGGCAAAACTTCAAAGCAGTTCTCAAAAAGGCAATGAAGCCACTGTTACTAAACGACTTATCACTCCAGCAAAATTTTTTCGAAAAAATTCTCTGCACAGCTCCCGGGCCGGGGCCGGTCACACTATTGAAACTGTATATGCGATATGGCACAATCCGCCTCTGCACGGCGGCTATACTGTTGTAAGCTGCTGATTTTAAAAACAATTTTTTATTTGTCGCAGCATCGGGCCGACATCTGGGCCCGGCTTGTCGTATACTCACAGGTTTGCGGTCACCCCCGGCAGTAAAAAATCACCACGGCGATAACGCGTTTTATTAGAGGTACATCAATGCAAGTTTCCATCGAAACCCTGTCGGGCCTTGAGCGCCGCATGACCATCGAAGTTCCCGCCGAGACGGTGGAAGCCCAGGTGCAGGCACGTTTGCGCGAAGCCGCCCAGAACATTTCCCTGAAGGGCTTTCGCAAGGGCAAGGTGCCGATGAAGGTGATCCAGAGCCGCTTTGGCCGCGGCGTGCGTCAGGAAGTGCTGGGTGAAGTGATGAGCCAATCCTACTACGAGGCCGTGGCGCAGGAAAAAGTGCGTCCCGCCGGGCAGCCCCGCATAGAGCCGCGCAAGCTGGATGCTGGCCAGCCACTGGAATTCGTTGCCACTTTTGAAGTGTATCCGGAAGTCTCCCTGGGAGATTTCGGCGTCATCGAAGTGGAGAAGAAGGTCGCCGAAATCACCGATGCCGACATCGACAAGATGATCGAGACCCTGCGTCAACAACGTATGACCTTCCAGGAAGCCGACAAGGCAGCCGCAGATGGCGATCAAGTGAACATCGACTTCAAGGGCAGCATTGATGGCGAGGTATTTGAAGGCGGAGAAGGCAAGGGCGTGCGTCTGATCCTGGGCTCCAAGCGCATGATCGAGGGTTTTGAAGCCGGCTTGCTGGGCAAGAAGAAAGGCGAGCAGGCCAGTCTTGATCTGAGCTTCCCGGAGAATTACCACAACGCCGACCTGGCCGGCAAGCCGGTGAACTTTGAAGTCACCGTCAACAGCGTGTCCGAATCGGTGCTGCCTGAATTGAATGATGAGTTCTTCGCCTCTTTCGACATTACCGAGGGTGGCGAGGAGGCTTTCCGCAAGGAAGTGGCCAGCAATATGGCTCGCGAGCTGAAGAATGCCTCACGCAACAATGTCAAGAACCAGGTGATCGATGGCCTGATGGCCAGCCACCAGGTGGACCTGCCGAAGGCTTTGCTGGAAAGCGAAATCCAGGAGCTGCGGCGTCAGGCAATCCAGCAGTTCGGAGGCAATGCCCGCATCGACGAGTCCATGCTGCCGGGCGAGATGTTCCGCGAGCAGGCCGAGCGTCGGGTTGCGGTGGGGCTGATCATGGCCGAGATCATCAAGCAGCGGCAAGTGAAAACCGATCCCAAGACAGTCAGGGCCATGGTGGAAGAGATAGCCGAGAGCTATGAGCAGCCCCAGGAAGTCATCAACTGGTATTACAGCAACAAGGATCAGTTGGCCAATATCGAATCAGTGGCCATGGAAGATGCCGTCATTGACCTGATTCTGTCCGATGCCAAGGTCAACGAAGTCAAGACCAGCTACGAGGAGGCGCTCAAGCCCACCGTGAAGGCTGCCGACAATGCCGAAGAAGCCGCGGCCGAGGACGAGGACGAGACGCCCAAGAAGAAGCCGGCCCGCAAGACCAAGAGCAAGGCCGATGCAGGGGACGCTCCCCCAGCGGAATAGTGTTTCACCAGGATGATCAGAAGCAAACCAGGAAATCATGCCGATGCACAGTGACAAAACGCCCTATGCCAGCCTCATCCCCATCGTTGTGGAGCAGACCGCCCGTGGCGAACGTTCCTACGACATCTACTCGCGCCTGCTCAAGGAGCGGGTGATTTTCGTGGTGGGGCCGGTGGAGGATCACATGGCCAACCTGATCGTTGCGCAGTTGCTGTTCCTGGAGTCGGAAAACCCGGACAAGGACATCCACCTCTACATCAACTCTCCCGGCGGCGTGGTTACCGCCGGCCTGTCCATCTATGACACCATGCAATTCATCAAGCCCGATGTCAGCACCATGTGCATTGGCCAGGCCGCCAGCATGGGGGCGCTGTTGCTGGCGGGTGGCACCAAGGGCAAGCGCTACGCCTTGCCACACTCCAGAGTCATGATCCATCAGCCCAGTGGCGGCGCCCAGGGCCAGGCCAGCGACATTCAGATCCAGGCCAAGGAAATCCTCGCCATCCGCGAGCGCCTCAACAAGATCATGGCCAATCACACCGGTCAGCCCCTGGAGGTGATCGCCCGCGACACTGACAGGGATCACTTCATGAATGCCGAGGAGGCCTTAAACTATGGTCTCATCGATCAGGTCCTCGACAGGCGGGCCTTTCCCAAGGCGCCGGAAGTCACTTCCAAGAACTGAATTTTTCCGGGCGGGACTTGTAAAAAGACGCGAATGCCTGCATCTTAGGGCTGTTGTTTGTGTTTGATGGGATATCCGAATGGCTGATGATAAAGGCAGAAAAGATGATGATGGCGGCAAGTTGCTTTACTGCTCCTTCTGCGGCAAGAGCCAGCATGAAGTCAGGAAGCTGATTGCCGGCCCGTCGGTTTTTGTTTGCGACGAGTGCGTCGATCTCTGTAATGACATCATCCGCGAGGAAATCCACGAGCGTGGGGGCGACAGCGAGACACGCCGCCTGCCCACTCCCCAGGAAATCCGCGAGACCCTGGATGAATACGTGATCGGCCAGGCCAAGGCCAAGAAAACCCTTTCCGTGGCTGTCTACAATCACTACAAGCGCCTGAATTATCAGAATAAAAGTGGTGATGTAGAGCTCAGCAAGAGCAATATCCTGATCATTGGTCCCACCGGCACCGGCAAGACCCTGCTGGCAGAGACTTTGGCGCGTTTGTTGGATGTGCCCTTTACCATCGCCGATGCCACCACGCTCACCGAAGCCGGCTATGTGGGTGAGGACGTGGAAAACATCATTCAGAAGTTGCTGCAGAAATGCGACTACGATGTGGACAAGGCTCAGATCGGCATCGTCTACATCGATGAAATCGACAAGATTTCACGCAAGTCCGACAACCCCTCCATCACCCGTGATGTGTCGGGAGAGGGCGTGCAGCAGGCCCTGCTGAAGCTGATCGAGGGTACCATTGCCTCGGTGCCACCCCAGGGTGGGCGCAAGCATCCGCAGCAGGAATTCCTGCAAGTG
>JBJHAY010000074.1:0-11929 GCA_050485205.1 Gammaproteobacteria bacterium | reverse complement strand
TCGCAACAATGTGAGAAACCGTTTTCGGGGCTGGTTGGGGCTGAGTCAGCAGGAAGATCAGGATGAGGACCCTTTTCAAACCGTCCAGGATGATGCTGGTAGAACGCCCGAAGAGCTTCTTCGCACTGGGCGGGCCATGGCGGTGCTGGAAAAGGCCATAGCGGAATTACCGCTCAGGCAGCAGCAGGCCTTTCTGTTGCGGGTCTGGGAGGGCTTCGATGTGAAGCAGACAGCCGAAGCCATGTCTTGTGCCGAAGGCAGTGTCAAAACGCATTATTCCAGGGCGGTACATGCCCTGCGTGAGAAACTGGGTGGGCATTGGGAATGAGCAGCAAAGATCGTGATGACAGCCATTTTCTGGCCAATGTCAGGGCTTCCCTGGAGCGCGGTGCCAGTGGACTCGACAGGCAGTCCTGCATGCGCCTCGGCAAAATTCGCCATGCCGCTCTCGACACTGATCGAGTCAAACCAGGGCTGTTGTTTGCACACAGGTCGTTCGGCGCCTTCGCTAGTGCATGTATACTGGTTCTGGCTGTAGGTCTGTTGGGAAGAGACTTGATGGTTGATCGGACCTCGGTGGAGGTAGTGCCATCTGGCGCGGCTTTCGAGGATATCGAAATTTTGACGTCTTCGGAAAGTTTTGAGTTTTACGAAGAATTCGAGTTCTACCTGTGGCTGGCGGAAAATGACACATCGGCTTGATCAATTGTTCCCGAGGTTGCTGTCTTCGGCATTGCTGGTTGCTGTTGTTGCCATGCCGACAGTGGCACTCGGTCAGGAGGGAGTATTCTGGAGCGAGCTGAGCGACGACCAGCGCCGCACATTGGCTCCCTTGGAGCAACAATGGAACAGCTTGTCTCCACAGCGTCAGCAAAGATTGTTGCAGGGGGCTCAGCGCTGGCAGAATCTTGGTCCCGATGAGCGCCGCCAAGCACAGGACCGGTTTCAACAGTGGAATGCTCAGACTCCAGAACAGCAACAACGCATTCGTGAGCAGTTCAATCGTTTTCGCGCTCTCCCCCAGGATGAACAGCGGGCAGTGCGAGATCGCTTCCAAAGTTTCCAGGCCCTGCCGGAAAACAGACGTTACGAATTGAGGGAACAGTTTCGTGGCCGGGGTCCGGGCCAACAGCGGCCGGAAGTCATCAATGGTCGTAATGGCGGGCTTCCTCCTGGTTTCGAGCGGCAGCGCACGCCGGTACCACAGAATAATAACGGGCGACGCTGAAATTCTTGTGATATCTCACCACTCCCGTGGCTCCCAGGGCTTGACAGCTCCCAATATCGGGTATAATCCGGAGCCATTTGAGGGAAATCACACTTTGGATAACCTCCTTTTCAAATTGTGGAGACTCGATGGCCGCTGTGTCATTATCGGCGCCGCCATCTGGCTTCTTTCCCCCCTGTTGTTTGCCCAGGCCGGCTCGGCACCCGCCGTGACTTTTGATATCTCCCTGGCCTTCCATGGCCACCAACACGATGCTGGGATGCCTGTCACGGGGCTTTTATCCTTGCAGCAGCCAATGGTTCCTCGTGGCGTATTGAAACTTGGTGAACGTGAGCGTTTCCTGCTGTGGGTGGAGCTGTCGACAGGCAAGCTGAATGTAATTGAGCAGATGCCGGGTGGTGGCATGGCGATTCGAAAAATCATCCCTGTCTCCATTGGCAAGAATGGCCATGGCAAGCAACGAGAGGGCGATAAACGGACGCCTGTGGGCATCTACCGCTTTACTTCCTACCTGTCAGGCAGTCAATTGATTGATTTATATGGTGATGGCGCCTATCCCATGAGTTATCCCAATGCCCTTGATCGGCTGTCCGGGCGTACCGGCTCTGGCATTTGGCTGCATGGCTTGCCCTTGGGGGTAGAGGAAAGACCCTATTTTGACAGTGATGGCTGTGTGGTGGTGGACAACGCTACCCTGGCAAAACTGGCCGCCTATATCGAGCCAGGAACCACCAGGATTATTCTGTCAGAGGAGGCTATAAGCTGGCAGCCATTGGCACGAGCAGAGGATCTGGCATCATCCCTGGAAACAGCCTTGATGGATTGGAAAGCAGCTTGGGAAGCCCGCGACAGTCTCGCTTATCTTTCCTTCTATGCTGATGATTTCACTGATTTAAACCGTGACAAACAGCAGTGGGACAACTACAAAAAGCGGGTCAATGGTAGTAAGCGCTATATCAGTGTGGACGTTTCCGCGCTGAGTTTCCTGGCTGAGCCGGGCGATGCTTCCCTGATCACGGTCCGCTATTATCAACATTACCGCAGTAATGACCATCAGTGGAGAGGCTGGAAGGAGCAGTTGTGGCGCCACAGGGATGCATTGGGCTGGCAGATTGTTTATGAAGGAAATGGTTGAATGTCACCTGTCGAGATGATAACGAGGTCAAGTTTGTGCGCTGTATTCTTGGCCGTGTCGGCTGGGTGTGCTGTAGTGGAAGATATGGGAGTTTCCCTTGGCCCAGAGCCTGTGTCGGAGGTGGCGGATCATGAGCCAACCCTTTCCCAGGAGCATCAGGAACTGGCAGTGGAGCCAACGCCAGCAGCCGCCAACGCAGATACTGACGCTGTACAAGAAACAGGCAGTGAGCTGAATGTTGAAGAAACGATCGCTGCTGTAGAGGGTGATACAACACCTGCCCCAACCCGCGTTCGTCAGATCATGAGTAATGAGCAGTCCCATGGGGTTGACTACTTGTGTCAGGAAATAGGCAATAAATTGGGCAGTGTTTCTGTCCAGGACTGTCGTGATCGTCAGTTGAACCATGGTGGTGCTGTTTCCGTCAAGGAACGTCCTCTGGTGATACGGGACTACAATCATCAGAATTCCGTTGAGGAGCCCTCAAGAATTCTGATCATGGGCGGCATCCATGGCGATGAGTATTCCTCCATATCCATCATGTTCAAGTGGATGGATCTGCTGGAGCAACGTCTCCAGTTTGATGGAGAAGATCCCTTTTTCTGGCGCTTTATCCCCCTCGCCAATCCAGATGGGTTGCTTGAGGGACAGGCTGTTCGTCAGAATGCCAATGGCGTGGATCTCAATCGTAATTTTCCCAGTACCGATTGGGCACGTTTGGCACTGAAGGACTGGCGTGAAAGGACAGGCAGTAACCCCAGGCGTTTTCCTGGCAATGATCCCGCCAGCGAACCAGAGGTCCAGTGGTTACTGCAGCAGATCCGGGAGTTCCAGCCCTCTGTCATCATTGCGGTGCACGCCCCTCATCAATTGGTTGATTTTGATGGCCCCGCCGTGGCTCCCAGAAAAATTGGCGAACTCTATTTACATCAACTCGGCGTTTACCCAGGCTCACTGGGGAACTATGCGGGCATTGACATGGGCATTCCAGTAGTAACACTGGAATTACCTTCCGCCGGTATCATGCCTCCGGGAGAGCAGATTCTGGAGATGTGGGAGGATTTGCTCGCCTGGCTCCGGGCAAATGCAGTCGATTCTTTGGGTGAACAGAGCGTTTCTCGATCAGATCGATAGTTCAAAAACCGAATTCTGTCAAAATTCTGGCAGGATCAGGCTCAAATATGAACGAAATGAGGAAGTTCCGGGTATTTGTTTTTTCCTGGCTTTACATCATTCCGTCAGCAATTATACTCCCTGCATCCGTGGTCTTGTGCGATGAAATTTTCTAATGAAATCATTGCGATTTATTCGATGCTGTGCAGTAGTGACAGTATTGGTGGCTCCTTTTCTGCAAGCGCAGCCAGAGTTGGGCTCAAGCCTGCTGGGTGAAAACTCGTCGCGAAAAAGCCTGGAAATTGTCAGAACCGACCTGGTGCCCCGCATTGATGGCATTCTTGATGATGAGATATGGGAAACCGCGACGGTCATTTCGGATCTGCATCAATATCAACCCCTTGATCAGGCCCAGCCTTCCGAGCGCTCTGAGTTTTTCATAGCCTATGGTGAGCGCTATCTTTATATTGCGGCCCGTCTGTACGATAGCGATCCCAGTGGTATCAGCGCCAGACAGATGGTGCAGGGGGGTAACATGCCCTTCGACGACGCCATTGAAATTGTGCTGGATACCTTCAACAATGGTCGTACCGGATATTATTTCCAGGTTAATCCCAATGGGATTCGGCGCGAGGGAGTTTATGAGAATCCGAATTCTCTCAATCGCGACTGGGCCGGCATCTGGCAGGTGGAGTCCCGTATCGATGACCAGGGCTGGACTGCCGAAATCGCCATTCCATTCAATACCCTTAATTTTGATCCGGCATCGGAAACCTGGGGATTTTCCATTGCCCGCACCATTGCGCGCAAAAAGGAAGAGATTGCCTGGTCCTCGTTCAACCGTAACGTCAATCCCACCACTACTGGTCTGATCACGGGTATCCGTGACATCAGACAGGGCAAGGGACTGGACATCATCCCCTCGATGACCGTCGTGGGTGCAGAAAATTTTGCCAATGGCGTGCGAACCAACGCAGCGGATCCCTCGGTGAATGTGTTCTACAAATTCACGCCATCCTTGACCGGTGCCCTTACCATCAACACAGACTTCGCGGCGACGGAAGTGGATAACCGCCAGGTGAATCTGTCCCGATTTTCACTTTTCTTTCCGGAAAAACGCGATTTCTTCCTTCAGGATGTGGACATTTTCAATTTTGGTGGCTTGAGCCAGAATGGCATCCCATTCTACTCACGCCGTATCGGACTCAGCCCAACGGGCCAGCCGGTGGATATTGATGCCGGGGTCAAGTTGACCGGCCGAGTGGGACGTTGGAATGTTGGTGGTCTAGCGGTTCAGCAAGGTGCCGATGGCGCCCTGGATGAACAGCAGGTGTTCGTGGGCAGGGCATCCGCCAACGTGCTTTCCGAGTCCAGTATAGGAGCCATCTTTACTCATGGTGATCCCACCAGTGACAGACGCAACAGCTTGTTGGGTACTGATTTTCGTTATCAAAATACCCGCTTCACAGACAATTACACCCTGCGTGGCAACCTTTGGTTCCAGCAAACCCAAACCGAGGGCTTGCAAGGAGATGATCGTGCCTATGGTGTTGTAGCCAATCTCAACACTCAGGGCAATGGCGTGGGTGGCGTGGTGGAATACCAGTATTTTGGTGAAAATTTCAATCCTGGCCTTGGTTTTGCCAACCGCCGTGGTACTGAGCGCTATCATATCGATACCAATGGCCGTTATTTTCTCAAGGGTCACAGCGTTATCCGCAGCATGAATATGTTCGTGCGGCTGGATCAGCAGCGTCGTCTGTCCGATGGTGACATGCAGTCCGAGAATCTTTTTTTCCGTTACTTGAATATAAACACTCACCGTGGGGATCATCTGGGGCTTTCGTATCAGCGTAACCGTGAAGGTCTTGAGAGACCGTTTCAGATTAGACCTGGCGTCATTATCCCAATGGGTAAATATGTGTTCAGCAACCTCTCCATGGAGGGAAGCTTGGCCCAGGAAAGACTTTTCGCGCCGTTCGCAAGGGTCTCCTATGGTGACTTTTACGAGGGAACCAGGGCACAAGCGCGCGGGGGCTTCAATTGGCGTCCTGACGAGCATTTATTCTTGAATTTCAGTTACGATTACCAGGATATTGCTTTGCCCCAGGGCAGCTTCGACGTCAAAATCATCAGCGTCAATGCTAATTACGCCTTCAACTCCAAGTGGTCCTGGGTCAACCTGGTGCAGTATGACAACGCTTCGCAAAGTGCCGGTGTCAACAGCAGGTTACGTTGGAATCCACAGGCTGGAGAGGACTTCTTCCTGGTGGTGAATTACAACTTCGACTCCGAAGGGGTGTTCAATCGCATGAGCTCGGACAGCGCCGAGATTGCACTGAAATATACCAAGACCTTCCGTTTCTGATATTTGACTGTGTGGATGCAGGAGGGGGAAAGGGTGAGCAATGCTCACCCTTTTTTTTGGCTTTGGCTGCCAAGTGGAGAATTTGCCAACAAGCTGTTGAGGGGCTTGCATGGGCTGTTTCTCCGAGCATTTTTCCTGTATACAGTTTTGTCGTCTATTCATGCCCATAAATGCCGGGGAGCGCCGGATCACCAATGAACAGTGAAGCCACCATCGATATTGGCAGTTTCTTTGACGCAAGGCCGCTGGGGCGGTTGCAATTGCTGGTAATGGTGCTTTGTGGTCTGGTAGTGCTTTTCGATGGCCTGGATACCCAAGTGATAGGCTACTTGGGTCCGGCGCTGAGCAGCGAGTGGGATATTTCCAGGGATCGCCTGGGGCCGGTATTCTCTGCCAGTCTGGTAGGCTTGATGGTGGGCCTGCTGCTGGTGGGAATGATTTCCGATCGCTTTGGTCGCCGTATCACCATTATCGTTTCGGTTGTTCTTTTTTCCATATGCACCTTGTTGACCGCCTTTGCCCAGGGTGTCGGAGACTTGGTGATTTACCGTTTTCTGGCCGGCATAGGGCTTGGTGGCGCAATGCCCAATGCCCTTGCCCTTACCGGGGAGTACTGCCCGCGGCGGATGCGGGCAACCCTGGTGATCATCATGTTTTGCGGATTCTCCCTGGGTTCCATTCTGGGTGGATTGATTTCAGCAGCACTGCTGTCGTCCCTTGGTTGGCGGGCTGTCTTCATTACTGGCGGGGTGTTGCCCCTGCTGTTGGTTCCCTTTCTGATCGCCTGGCTGCCAGAGTCGCTTCAGTATCTGGTGAACCGGCCGGGTCAGGAGTCCCGCATCCGAACCATTTTGCGGCGCATAGACAGCGGTATCCCAGGGCTTGATAAGGCTGCTTTCTCCGGCCAGGAGCAAAAGGGAGAAGGAGTGCCAGTGGCGGACCTCTTCGCCCAGGGCAGGGGAGCAGGTACCCTTATGCTGTGGTTTATCTTTTTCATGAATCTGATGGTCTTTTACTTCCTGCAAAACTGGCTGCCCACCATCTTTTCGGATGCGGGGCTCCCCATTGAGCGAGCGGTACTGATGACCACCCTCATATCAGTAGGCGGTATTGTGGCTGGACTCATTACAGGTCCTCTGATGGATCGCTTTGATGCCTACCGCGTCCTGGCAGTGCTGTACTTGTTGGGCACCCTGTTCGTAGCCTTGATTGGCTTTGTGGCGCCCGCTTTGCTGGCCCTTGCCACCTTTGGCGCCGGTTTCTGTGTCAGTGGGGCCCAGAAGTCCATCAATGCGCTGGCGGTCATCTACTATCCTACCCGCATGCGCTCGACCGGTGTCGGCTGGGCGCTGGGGATCGGTCGCTTCGGTTCCATTCTGGGGCCGGTGGTGGGTGGCTGGCTCCTCGCCATTGGCTGGTCTTCCGCCAGCCTGTTCCGGTTGGCGGCCGTCCCCATGTTGTTGGCGGCGGCGTTTATCTTCATCATGGGTTTGAATTATGGTGGCCGTAAGGAGAAGGCATGAGCAGAATTGAGTTGAAAAACATCTGGCCCGGGGATGACGCCACCCGGGTGCCATACCGATTGATGGGTGATCCGGATATTCATGCCTTGGAGCAAGAACTGATTTTCCAGGGAGACACCTGGCACTATCTGTGCCTGGACGCGGAACTGCCGGATGGCGGCTGCTTCAAAACTACCTTCATTGGGGCGACGCCAGTGGTGGTAACCCGTGATGAGGAAGGTGCCATTCATGCCCTAATCAACCGCTGCCAACACAAGGGCGCCCTGGTCTGTGTCGAACCCTGCGGCAAGGCCAAAACCCTGCGCTGTCTTTATCATGGCTGGAGCTACGATCTCAGTGGCCGGCTGCGCTTCGTGCCTTTTGAGCAGGGAATCCAGGGCAAGGGAGGGATGCCCGCGGGTTTCGACAAGTCACGGCATGGCATGAGCCCGCTGCGGGTGGCGGTATTCGAGGGCGTGGTGTTTGCCACGCACAGCGAGGCAGTGGAGCCGCTTGAGCAATATCTGGGGTCTGACATGGCGGCACATATGCGACGGGTATTTCACAAGCCAGTGGAAATCCTTGGCAGCTACACCCAGGTCATGCACAACAATTGGACGTTGTATATGGAAAATGCCCGGGATTCATACCATGCCACCATCCTGCATGCCTTCTACGCCACCTTCAAGTTGAATCGCCTGACCATGGGGGGCGGGCTCACGGTGAATCATGATGGCCGCAATACCATGAATTATTCCATTGGTGCCAGTCTGCGTGAAGGGGAGTACGACGCCGAGAAATTGCGGGCAGTGATGGAGGATGTTGGTCTGGCCGATCCCAGCTTGCTGGCCAATCGCCAGGAATTTCCCGATGGCATCACCGTGGCCATACAGTCCATATTCCCCACTTGTGTCAATCAACAGATCTACAACACGCTGGCGATGCGTCAGGTGGTGCCCAAGGGGCCGAATGGCACCGAGTTACATTGGACATTTTTTGGATATCGGGATGATGACCCAGCTTTGCGGGCAATGCGCTTGAAGCAGGCCAATCTGATCGGCCCGGCGGGTTATGTCTCCATGGAGGATGGCGTCATTGGCGAATATGTGCAGAGAGGAATCGCGGGAGAGGGGCAGGACAGTTGCGCGATATTGGCAATGGGCGGCAGTGAAGTGGCCTCTGTGACTGATTCTCGCGCCAATGAAACCACTGTGCGTGGATTTTGGCAGGCTTACAGGAGCGTAATGGGATTATGAGTGAAAATTTCGAAATGGCACCCGATCAATTGCACCGGCGTCAAATCGAAGCCCATGTGCAGGATTTGCACAACCGCTATGTGAGAGTGCTGGATGACGGTGAGTATGAGGCATGGCCTCAGCTTTTTACCGAGGATGGGCGTTATACCATCATTACCCGTGAAAACCACCGCCGGGGTTTACCCTTGCCCATCATGTCCTGCGAGGGGCGGGGAATGATGCAGGACAGGATCACTGGCCTAAGGCGCATCAATGTCTATGAGCCACAAAGCTACTCCCACCAGATTTCCGCCTTGCGGCTGATCGGTCTGGAGGAAGATGGGCATGTGGTGACCTGCATATCCAACTACCTGGTGGTGAGGATTTTGCTCAGTGGCGCCATGTCGCTTTTTTCAGTGGGCACCTATCACGACAGGATCAGGATCGGCGACCAAGGTGCTTTGTTGGAAGAGCGCATAGTGGTGCATGCCTCCAGCCAGGTGGATACCTTGTTGGTAATCCCCCTGTGACCAGGCTCCAACAAGGGCCGGTCACAGGCACAGATTGGGTCAGCCCTTGGTTCTGGCGAATTCGCGCATGAACGCTGCCAGTTTTTCACACCCCGCCAATGGCATCGCATTGTAGATGGAGGCTCTGATGCCGCCCACATTGCGGTGTCCCTTCAGGGCATAGAGCCCTTCCGCCAGGGCTTCTTTCAGAAACAGGGCCTCAAGATCGGTGTTGGGCAATCTGAAAGTGACATTCATGGTCGAGCGGTGCTGGGGATGCGCGGTGCCATGGTAGAAGTCCGTGGCATCGATTTCCTGGTACAGGGCTTCCGCCTTGCGACGGTTAAGAGTTGCCATGGCTTCCAGCCCACCTTCCTGCTTCAGCCATTCCAGTGTCAGCATCATCACGTAGACCGCGAAGGTGTTGATGGTATTGGCCATGGAGTGGCTCTTGTCGTAAACCGCGTAGTCCATGAGAGAGGGGGTTTTTTCCAGTGCGTGACCTATCAGGTCTTCCCTGATGATGACTACCGCCATGCCGGCGGGTCCCAGGTTTTTTTGCAGGCCGGCAAACATCAAACCCAGACGTGAGAAGTCTACTGGGCGGGAAAAGATGTCCGAGGTAGCATCCACCACCAGCGGCAGGGAGCCGCTGTCAGGATAGTCCCTGTACTGAGTACCATAGATAGTGTTGTTGCTGGTGATGAAGGCGTAGGAAGCCTCGGGATCAAGCATGTCGGCAGTCAGATCCGGAATCCGATCATAATCGCTATCGGCACTGCTGCACACGATTCTGATGTCACCGTAGCGCTGGGCCTCTTTGTTCGCCAGTTTGGAAAAATTTCCCGTTTCACAGTAAATGGCGCGCTGCGCGGGTTTGAGGCCCAAAAGGTTGAGCGGGACCGCGGCGAATTGCATCTGGGCGCCACCGTGGGTATAGAGAATGCGGTAATTGGACGGGAGCTTGCCGATCTCCCGCACCAGTTCGTCACAGCGATCAATGACGGCATCGAACTCCTTGGAGCGATGGCTAATCTCGATGATGGACACTCCCATGCCCTTGTAATTGAGGAATTCCTCCTGAATCCGCTGCATTACCGGTATCGGCAACATGGCGGGTCCAGCCCCGAAGTTGTAAACCAGGTTGGTCATGGCTGCTTCCAGTCAGAAATAAAATCAATCGGATAGGCGAGTGCGCGGGTCAGACGGTCCAGACTTTGATCACGTGATCAATGGCCTGGATGGCCGCGAGAGTTTCCTCGGAAGGCGCTGTCTCGATGTCGATCAGGTTGTAGGCCACATCATTACGGCTCTTGTTGAGCATGTCGATCACGTTGATGTTCTGGTTTGCCAGCAGTGACAGAATCTTGCCAAGCATGCCGGGTACATTCTCGTTGATGATGGCGAGTCTCACCGCGGTCTCAGAACGTTCCAGCGCTAGGTTGGGGAAGTTCACAGAATTCCTGATGTTGCCGTTCTCAAGAAAGTCACGCAATTGGTCAACCGCCATTACGGCACAGTTTTCCTCGGCCTCTTCAGTGCTGGCGCCGATGTGGGGCATGGTGATCACGTCATCCCGACCCAGCAATTCCAGGGTGGGGAAGTCAGTGACATAGCGCGCCAGCCTGCCGCTGTTGAGGCCGTCCAGCAGTGCGTTGCTGTCGACTATGGCGTCCCTGGAAAAATTCAGCAGGCAGGCCCCGGTCTTGAAGTAGTTGATGATTTTTTTGTTGATCAGGTTCCTGGTGCTGTCCAGCACCGGCAGATGCAGGGTCACGAAGTCGGAGCGCGAGATCAGGGAGGTCAGATTCTCCTGCTTCTCCACGGCATTCGCCAAACGCCAGGCGGCATCCACGGAGATCGCCGGATCATAACCCAGCACTTTCATGCCCAGTTCGATGGCAACATCCGCCACCTGGGCGCCGATGGCGCCGAGTCCCACCACGCCAATGGTCTTGCCGGCAAGTTCCGACCCTTTGAAGCGCTTTTTCTCCGCCTCCACCAGTTTGCTGAGTTCGGCTTGATCCTGGATATGAGACAGGCCCTTGATCCAGTTGATGCCAGATACCACGCCGCGTGAGGCCAGCAACAGGCCGCACACCACCAATTCCTTGACGGCGTTGGCATTGGCGCCAGGGGTATTGAATACCACTACGCCTGCCTTGGTGTAGTCCTCCACCGGGATGTTGTTGACGCCGGCACCGGCGCGGGCAACAGCCTTGAGCCTGGGGTTGATATGGTCCAGTGACAGTTTGTGGCTGCGGATCAGCAGGGCATCGGGCTCGGCCAGATCCGGCGATACCTGGTATTCCTGTTTGGGAAAGCGACCAAGGCCCTTGTCGGAAATTTGGTTGAAAGTCTGGATTTTGTACATCTGATAGCAGTTCCTGGGGTTGGTTTTCCGGTCCAGCGCCTGTGCCGGTCAGCGAGCCGTACCTTACAGTGAAATCGGGAAAATTTCCACTCGAATGATGGATCACTCGGCCACGGCGGCTACCATGAAAACCCCTGTTCTGGGGTATAATCCGCAACTTGTCATAAAAAACCGGAATGCCGCGCGATGAGCGAAATCGATAAACTGATGCAGCAGTTGGGGAGCAGGGCCAGGGCCGCTGCAAGTGAAATGGCCAAGGCCGAGACCAAGACCAAGAACGATGCCCTGCTGGCCGCGATCGCGGCCATGGATGCTGCGCGCCCACAATTGCAGGCTGCCAATGCCAAGGATCTGGAGGCGGGAGAGCGCAAGGGACTGACGCCCGCCATGCTGGACAGATTGACACTGACCCCTGCTCGCATCGACGGCATGATCGAAGGTCTGCGGCAGGTGGCTGCCCTGGCC
>JBJHAY010000073.1:0-12003 GCA_050485205.1 Gammaproteobacteria bacterium | reverse complement strand
TGCTGGAACAGACCCCCTACCGCCTGACCTTCCTGGTCAACCGCTGGCGCCTGGAGCAATCGGAAGCGCCCGGACTCACCGCCGCGCCATGACTGCCCTGGTTCTGCCTTCACCGGCCAAGCTCAACCTGTTTCTGCACATCACCGGCCGCCGCCCGGATGGCTACCACCTGCTGCAGACCGTGTTTCAAATATTGGATTACGGCGATGAGCTGCGTTTTGAAACCAGTGCCGACCCGCAGCTATCCCTCAGCTGCAACCTGCCCGACCTGAACCAGCCCGACAACCTGGTCCTGCGCGCCGCGCACCTTCTGCAAACCCATTGCGGCATCCAGCAGGGCGCCCGTATCCACCTGGACAAACGTCTGCCCCTGGGCGGGGGATTGGGTGGGGGCAGTTCCAATGCCGCCACCACCCTGCTGGCTCTCAACCGTCTCTGGCAGTGCGGTCTCGACCTGGATCAACTGGCTGCCCTCGGCCTGCAACTGGGTGCCGATGTCCCGGTGTTTGTGCGCGGCCGCTCGGCCTGGGCGGAAGGCATCGGCGAACAACTGTTTCCCCTTGATTTGCCAGAGACTTACTTCGTGGTCCTGATCCCAGCCTGCCACGCCTCCACACCACAAATATTTTCCCATCCGCAATTGACAAGGGAGACCCCGGCCATCAAAATACCGGCCTTTCCGGTTAGGGGCAGCAAAAATGACTGTGAGCGGGTCGCGGCCTTGCTTTACCCGGAGATACGTGAAGCCTTGCACTGGCTGCGCCAATATGGCGAAGCCCGCATGACCGGCACCGGCGCCAGCGTCTTTGCCGGTTTCGGCAGCGCCGCCGAGGCCGCCACCGTATTGCGCCTCAAACCCTCCAACATCAAGGGTTTCAGCGCCAAGGGTGTCAACGTTTCTCCCCTGCACACAGCCCTGCAAGCACCATCCTGACCGGCCAGACCCAAACAATTGGGGTGTCGCCAAGCGGTAAGGCACCAGGTTTTGATCCTGGCATACGTTGGTTCGAATCCAGCCACCCCAGCCATTTTCCCGGCGCACGGCGCTTGGGGTCTTACAACAGACCCTGATCAAGGCCCTGATAGATGATACTCAGCAGAAACGGAAACGGCTCGCACAAGACAAAGGTCAGAAAAAGCATGCCCAACAGCTTGATGGTTTTCAGCGGCAACGCCAATCCGGAACTGGCGCAGAAGGTGGCCAGGCAACTCGGCGTCCCCCTGGGCCGGGCCGATGTCTGCAAGTTCAGTGATGGCGAGATCAGCGTCGAACTCAACGAAAACGTGCGCGGCCAGGATGTCTTCATCATCCAGCCCACCTGCCAGCCCACCAATGACAACCTCATGGAACTGATGCTGATGGCCGACGCCCTGCATCGTTCCTCCGCCAACCGCATTACTGCCGTTGTCCCCTACTTCGGTTATGCCCGCCAGGACCGCCGCGTGCGTTCCGCGCGCGTGCCCATCAGCGCCAAGGTGGTGGCCGACATGATGACCTGCGCCGGCGTCAACCGGCTGCTCACCATTGACCTCCACGCCGAACAGATCCAGGGCTTCTTCCACATCCCCGTGGACAACGTCTACGGCTCCGCGGTGCTGGTGGAGGAAGTCCGGCGCCAGAACTACGAAAACCTGGTGGTGGTATCTCCCGACATCGGTGGCGTGGTGCGGGCCCGTGCCTTCGCCAAGCAACTGGACGTGGACCTGGCCATCATCGACAAGCGCCGTCCCAAGGCCAACGAAGCCCAGATCATGCACCTGATCGGCGAGGTCAAGGACAGAACCTGTCTCATCGTCGATGACATGGTGGACACCGCTGGAACCCTGTGCAAGGCCGCCGAGGCTCTCAAGGAACAGGGCGCGGTGAAGGTGGTTGCCTACTGTACCCATGCCGTGCTCTCCGGCAACGCCATCGACAATATCAATAATTCCACCCTGGACTCCCTGGTGGTGACCGATACGATTCCGCTGCGCGGCCCCGCCAGGGACTGCAGCCGTATCCACCAATTGTCCGTGGCCAGATTCCTGGCGGAGTCGATCCGCCGGGTCAGCAATGAAGAATCCGTCAGCGCGATGTTCGACAACACCTGAATACCGCGCCGACAACACAACGCCGCGCCACTGGTCGCAAGTGACGCGGTTATTTCAACCCTGTAAAGGTACTACGACATGTCAAACGACTTCATATTGAGCGCCCAGCCAAGAGCTGACGTGGGGAAAGGTGCGAGCCGCCGCCTGCGCAAGCACGCTGGTCTTATCCCCGCCGTGATCTACGGCGAAGGCAAGGACCCGGCTGCGATCTCCATCATCCACAAGGACATCCTGCACGCCATCGAGAATGAGGCCTTCTTTTCTCACCTCATCACGCTGGATGTGGCTGGCAACAAGGAAACCGTGATCATCAAGGACTTGCAGCGTCACCCCTCCAAGCCACTGGTGCTGCACGCCGACTTTCAGCGCGTCAGCGCCGACCACGCCATCACCGTCAAGGTGCCTCTGCACTTCATCAACCAGGAAAGCAGCGTTGGCGTGAAGATGAGTGGCGGCATGATCAGCCACACCCTCACCGAACTGGAAATCAGCTGCCTGCCCAAGGACCTGCCCGAGTTCATCGAAGTGGACATGGCCAAGGTCAAGGTAGGTGACATTGTTCACATCTCCGACCTCAAGCTGCCATCCGGTGTCACCAGTGTGGACCTGGGCGCCCACGGCAACGACCTGGCTGTCGCCTCCGTGCTTGCCCGCAAGGGTGGTAGCGATACCAGCGGCGAAGAAGGCGGCGACGAGGCCTGATTCCAGGCAAGCGAGCAGCCCGTGTCCGAGCCTCTGGAATTGATTGTTGGCCTGGGAAATCCAGGCCAACAATACCAGTACACCCGGCACAATGCCGGCGCCATTTTCCTCGACGCCCTGGGGCGCCGTCATGGCGGTGAGTTCAAGCCTGAACAGAAATTCTTCGGCCTCTGTGCCCGCGTCAATATCGCAGGCCAGGATCTCAGGCTGCTGTTCCCCACCACCTACATGAACAACAGCGGCAAGGCGGTGGCGGCCATCACGCAGTACTTCAAGATCCCACCGGCACGCATCCTGGTGGCCTATGACGAACTGGACTTCGGGGTTGGCACCACCCGCCTCAAGACCGGCGGCGGTCACGGTGGCCACAATGGCATCAGGGACATCATCAAGGCCCTGGGCAGTCCCGACTTTCACCGGCTGCGCATCGGCATCGGCCACCCAGGCGACCCCGCCAAGGTCTTGAACTACGTGCTGGGGGAACCCGGCAAGGAAGACGCCGACATCATCCACGGCGACATCCAGCGTGCCATCGACATCCTGCCGCTGCTGGTAAAGGGACAGATGCAACAAGCCATGAACAAGCTTCACACCATTCCCAAGGACACCCCGTAGGAGCGGGCCCGCCCGCGACACTGATGATTTTTTTACTTACATCCACATGCGCCATTAACCACTAAGACGAGAATCACCATGGGCATCAAATGCGGCATCGTCGGCCTCCCCAACGTCGGTAAATCCACCCTTTTCAACGCTCTCACCAAGGCGGGAATCGCGGCGGAAAACTTTCCCTTCTGCACCATTGAGCCCAATGCCGGCATAGTGGCCGTGCCCGACCCGCGCCTGGATGCCCTCACCGCCATCGTCAAGCCCGAAAAGACCATAGCCACCACCATGGAATTTGTCGACATCGCCGGCCTGGTGGCGGGCGCCTCCAAGGGCGAGGGCCTGGGCAACAAATTCCTTGCCAACATCCGCGAAACCGATGCCATCGCCCACGTGGTGCGCTGCTTCGAGGATGACAACGTGATTCACGTCGCCAACAGCATCAACCCGGCGGACGACATTGACACCATCAACACCGAACTGGCCCTGGCGGACCTGGAAAGCGTCGACAAGGCCCTGTTCAAGGTGGGACGCAGCGCCAAGAGCGGCGACAAGGAAGCCGCCAGACAAAAAGACCTGCTGGAACAGATCCGCGCCCACCTGGACCAGGGCAAGCCGGTGCGCAGTCTCAAGCTCAGCCCCGAACAACTGGCGGATGTCCACTCCCTGCACCTGCTCACCGTGAAGCCCACGCTCTACATCGCCAACGTGGATGAAAACGGCTTCGACAACAATCCCTATCTGGACCAGGTGCGCGCCATTGCCGCCGAAGAAGGCGCCGAGCTGGTGGCGGTCTGCAACAAGCTGGAATCAGAAATTGCCGAACTGGAAGACGACGAAAAAATGGAATTTCTACGGGACCTGGGCATGGAAGAACCCGGCCTCGACCGGGTGATCCGCGCCGGCTACAAACTGCTGGGACTGCAAACCTACTTCACCGCCGGCGTCAAGGAAGTGCGCGCCTGGACCGTCAAGATCGGCGCCACCGCCCCCAAGGCCGCCGCCGTCATCCACACCGACTTCGAAAAAGGCTTCATCCGCGCCGAGGTCATCGCCTACCACGACTTCATTCAATACAAGGGCGAACAAGGCGCCAAGGATGCCGGCAAGTGGCGATTGGAAGGCAAGGAGTATGTGGTGCAGGATGGGGATGTGATTCACTTCCGGTTCAATGTGTGACGGCTTCCATTTCAACCGTTGGCAATATGCTGTCCTAAAGCTCATATTGCCACCTCCGCCTGCCTGGAGCGCTTCACCGTAAGGAAAGCTACTGGGAGGGAAATCGCAACAAGCCTCAAACAATCGCCTAAGGCTGCAAGACCGCCTTGGCCTGCAACTCCCGCAACAAGGCGATGGTATCCGGCTTGCGCGTCGGTGCCCGCGCCCCGGTCAGCACCCCTTCCGCCCAGGCAATGGGGGTGCGGCCTTCATTGTCGGCCACATCCAGCAAGGCGCCGTTTTCCACCAAGTAGGCGATGATGTCATCGGAGCCGCGATTGGCGGCGCCGTGAATGGCGCGCAGCCCCATGGAATTGACGGCGTTGATGTCATTGCCGAGGGCATGGGTCAGCTTCACTGTTTCCAGCAGGGCCTCGGGACCTTCATCGAAGGTCTCCGCCACCGCCCAGGAAATACCTGCGGCCACCATCAATGGGGTGGTGCCGGCAACCGTGCCGATATTGGGGTCGGCGCCGTGCTCCAGCAGCAGATGCAATACCCTCAGATCTCCCGAGATGGCGGCGCGCAGGAAGGGAGTCTGCCCGGTCATGTCGACCCAGCCGTTGAAGCCGGTACCGGCGATGAAGCGGCGTTCGGGAGGAAATTCCTCTATGCGGGGGTTGGGATCGGCACCAGCAGCCAGCAGAGTCTCTATCAAGGTATAGGCCTCTTCCCTGTCCACCCGATTGGAGGTGGCGGTCACCGTAAATTCCAGGTTGCGGATATCAACGGCGGCCCACAGTGGCGTCTGGCCATACCAGTCCCGTGCGTTGACGTTGGCGCCGGCTTCTATCAGATAAAGCGCTATCTTCAAGTGATCGCTGCGGCCGGTGCGATTGACGTTGACGACACTGTGGTTGAGGATGGCGTTGATCAGCGGCGTGATGCCATTGGCATCCGCGGCCTCGATGTCGGCGCCGTTTTCCACCAACAGTTTTGTCAGCGCGAGATTGCCTTGGCGGGCGGCGTACATCAGCGGTGTCAACATGCCGGTGATCGGATAGCGCATGCCTCTGTCGGGCAATCCGGAACGGTTGATGCCAACTCCCTGCGAAGTTCCCACCGGCACTTCGCTGGGCAACACCCTCCTGTGTTCCTCACCTGCCAGGCTCTGGGCGTTGACATCGGCGCCAGCCGCCAGCAAGCGCCGCACCAGATCACCATGACCCTCGCGCACGGCAATCATCATGGCAGACTGGCCATAGGTCAGATCCCTGGCATCCACCTGGGCTCCATGGGCCAACAACAGATCCACTATCTCGCTATCACCAAGCCGCGCCGCCAGATGCAGGGGCAGTTCACCACTGGCATCCACCGCCGCCGCGTCGGCGCCAGCCTCAAGCAATTGCCGCGCCATGGCAGCATGGCGGTTCTGCACCGCAACATGGATGGGAACCTGGCCGTAGCGGTTGGCGCCATTCACGTCCGCGCCCGCATCCAGCAACAGACTTACCATTCGCTGATCATTGACACGGACGGCCCAGTGCAAGGCTGGTGTCCCAAGCTTGTCCCAGGCATTCACATCCTGCTCCTGCCGCAACAAGGCCTGCACAGCTTGGTGGTCGCCCTGCCTGACGGCCTCCGCCACGGCTGAAGTGGGTACCTGCTCCGCTCTCGGCACCGTCAGTACTTGCGCGGACAATGGCCCGGCGGACAGGGCCAGCACCATAGCCAGCGCGGCACCACTGAGGGAATCCAACTGAAGATGCCAACAGCGCCTTACCCATTTGTTCTTGTTGTTTTCCCTGGTCACTGCAACGTCTCCCATTCAGATGTCCACCGTGCCATTGCTGTCGGCAAAGTCATCCACGGGCACGTCCAGCTTGTCGAGCATGGTCACCAGCAGATTTGAAATCGGGGTGCCACTGTCCACCCGCACGTGCTTGCCACCCGTCACTCGGCCGGATGCGCCGCCCGCCAGCACGGTGGGCAAGTCGCTGTGGTTGTGATCCTGGGAATTGCCCATGCCACTGCCGTAAAGCACCAGGGAATGATCCAGCAGCGTGCCATCACCATCAGGCGTGGCATTCAGCCTCTCGACGAAGTAGCCCAGGGAGTGGCGCAGGTGATATTCGTTCAGCCGCGACAGCCGCGCCATGTTCTCTGGCATGTCCATGTGGTGGGAGCAGTTGTGGAAACCCTCGCTGACACCGCTTTCAGGAAACGCCCGGTTACTGAGCTCCTGTGCCAGCATCAAGGTGGAAACACGGGTCAAATCGGCCTGCCAGGCCAGGGCAATCAAATCCAACATGATCCTGGCATGTTCCTCGAAGCTGTCCGGGATACCCGCCGGACGCTCCGGCAGATCCAGCGCCAGGGGCAGGCTGTCCATCTCCAGGCTCAGACGCCGCTCCACTTCGCGGACATCATTCAGGTATTGCTCAAAGCGCATCCTGTCTCCCGAAGGCAGGGTACGCTGCAAGTCATTGATCTCCTGCCGCACCACATCAAGAATGGTCGCCGTCTGCGCCCGGCGCGCGGCCAATTGTTCCGGTGTGCTGCCATCTCCGAACAAGCGCTCGAACACTACCCTGGGATTGACCTGCATGGGCATGGGTGTGGTCGGTGTCCGATACGATATTGAGGCACGGCCTTCCAGGGACAACTCCAATGAGGGCAGTTGAGTATCCTGGCCAATGGTGTCCGCGGCCAACTGATCCATGGACGTGGGCGATGGACCGGTGCCGGGGGCGACACAGGTAATCCAGCATTGGGAAGAACGGCTGTGATGCTGGCCCGCCGAGGGTGGACCTTCGTAGGCTGTCGGCAAGCTCAGGCCGCTGATGATGTTGATACGGTCGCGGTGCGGTTCCAGGACCTTCAGTGTCGGACTGAACTCAAAGCCCCTGCCAACACTCGACGGCTCCCAGTTACCCTGAACCGCTCCATGGGGGATATAAATACAGGCCAATCTCGAGCGGGGCGTACTCAGGCCAGCGGTCTGTGCCGTGGCGGCGGGAATCATGGACTCCAGGAACGGCAGAGCCAGAGAAACACCGGCTCCCCGGAGCAGTTGACGGCGGGATAGATGTTTCTTGGTCAGATAATGCATGTCCAACTCCTGCTTTCTGCTGTTCTTTTGTTGGTAAAGCGGGCAGCCCACTGCACTCCCGCGTTTCTGTCACTACTCGCTCAAGTCCTGTCGGGATGATAATTGTGCGGTCGCAGACGCTGTTTCCATCAGTTTGATACGTTGTTGAAACGAGTCGCTCATCACCACAGCCTGCACCAGAGCGGAAAAGGTAAAGCCTTCAGAGGCTGCATGCTGAACGATGCGCCGCACCATGGGGCCGTCATAGTCCTGCAACTCCCGGCCCAATGCATAGGTGAGCAGCCGCTCACTTACCGATGACATGAACGCCTCCGGCCGATCCAAGAGCGCAGCGCGCAGGGTCGCGGGGCCATCGACATAGGTGCCATCCACCATCTCGGACTCTGTATTGATGGGAAGGCCATTGTCGAGCGAACGCCAGCGGCCGATCAGGTCGAAATTTTCCAGGGCGAAACCCACGGGGTCCATGATGGCATGGCAGGACGAGCACACTGGATCGGCACGATGCATTTCCAGTCTCTGGCGCAGGGTGTCAGCCTGCACACCTTCTGCCGACGCCACTGATTCCAGATTGGTTTCCACCCCAGGAGGTGGGCTCGGCACATGAGCCCCGAGAATGTTCTCGACAATCCAGGTTCCCCTGATCACCGGGGAGGTTCGGTCCGGCGCCGACGTGGCAGTGAGGATGCTAGCGTGGCCCAACAGCCCCCGTCGGGGGCTGTCCTCGGGCAATTCGACCCTGCGCATGTAGCCACCCCACACCCCTTCCATGCCGTAGTGTGCCGCAAGCCGTTGGTTGAGATAGCTATGGTCCGCATCAAGCAGGTCGAGAAGATTGCGCTCCTCGCGTACCAGGGCCTGGAAGAAAAGCATGGTCTCCAAGCGCATGGCCTCCCGCAAGCCCTCGTCAAATGTCGGATCCTGCGGGGTCACTTCTTCCAATTCTCGCAGCCGTAACCACTGCCCGGCGAAGTTGTCCACCAGGGCTTCGGCCTTGGGGTCCGCCAGCATGCGCCGCACTTCCCCAGCCAGCACTTCCGTTTCGCCCAGCCTGCCCTCCGCCGCCATGGTCAACAGGTGCTCGTCCGGGATGCTGCTCCAAAGGAAAAAGGACAGCCTGGAGGCCAACTCCAGGTCGTTGATCCGGTATACCTCTCCGGCAGCCAGCGCTGCTGGCTCATCCTCGAAGCGATAGAGAAACTTGGGGTCCACCAGCAGCCAGGTCAGTGCATCACGTATGCCGCTCTCGAAACTGCCGCCTTCCCCGCCACGGCCCACCTCATAGAATCGCATCAGGGTACTGACGGCAGGATCATCGGGAGTAATGGGGCGCCGGTAGGCGCGAGTGGCGAGATGGCTGAGTATGCGTCTGGCACAGGCCACCTCTTCATCGGCCTGGGCCGGTTGACAAACAAAGATCGCCCTTCTGCTGGGCGTATCGCCCGCGCCACTGATCTTGTATGGCCCATCGATTTCCAAACTCTGAACGCTGCCATTGGCCGCACTGATCTCGGCCAGATAGAGTTCACCGGCACCGGGGCAGCGCTGCTCATCAATCAGGGCCAGGCTAATGCTATGAGTGCCCGCAGGGACTTGAAGCCGGAAGTGCTGGGGGTTTTCCAGTGGCAGGGGAGCGCCATTGAACATGACCTCCAGTTGCGGCCCTCCGCACCACACCATGCGTCCGGCATCGTTTTCACGCCCGGAAACGGGAATGTTGGCGGCAACCTCGAATTCATACTCGGCATCCACCGGGAAATAATGCTCCACCACCATGCCGCCGCGCGTACCCAGGGGCAAACCCTCCACATACGCTTGCTGGGAAGCTCCTCCCGCGGAGCGGTACTCCACCTGTGTCGGCGCCGTGGTGGTATCGCCCACCGCCTGCCGACTGACCTGCCTTGCCACCGCAAGGTAGCCTTCCAGCAAGGTCGGCGACATGCTCAGGGCCTCGGCGATATTGTCAAAACCACCAGCAGTGGCGTCCGCTGGCAGCGTGGCCACCAAATCCGTGGCATCAAAGGCCAGCAGATCCCTGATGACATTTGCATATTCACTGCGATTCAGGCGTGATATCGGTTCAGCGCCAGGGTTGGGCGAGGTCAGCCAGGCCAGGTCCAATCCGTCTCCCAGCCACTGCGCCATGCCATCAAGAACAGCCCGCTCCGGGCGCGGTTGACCTTGGGGGGGCATCAGCCCCGCACGAATCTTGCGTACCGCCTCTTCCCAGATCGCCGCGTCGCGATCCAACTCACCCAGCGGCATTACATCAAAGGCCACCCCACCAGCCCAATCAGAGGCGTTGTGACATTCCATGCAGTATTGATCAAGCAGTGCCAACTCCTGCTGACTCCCCCTGGTCCAGGCTTCAAAATCCGCGTGGGCAACATCACCACTCGCTGATCCTGCATCAGCACCATTGGTAGCGGGACTCCAGCCAGCCGCCATGGCAATGGCAACCGACAATACGTACTCCGTTCTTATCATTAGTAGACCTCTGGTCCGGGGGGAAAAATCCAGCATGTGAGCCCCGGCACCTTCCAATTTTGCAACCAAAGACCAAGCACAGTAAACAGGCATGGCCATATGGTCAAGTCGCATGTGGATGGAAGCTATTGCTCCCGAGGCACATACGTGCTCAAGGTTTAGAAATATTCCGAAATATTCAATTTTGCAGTCTGACAATTGTCACTTTCGGCATCATTCGCCAACATGAGAAAGACTTTGCCGAGTGCTTTCGCCTTTCCCAAGCAACCTGAGATTGGCTAAGATTGATCCACCATGAGTAAACGACATCTGTGCCGCTGAGGAAAAACATTCGGAATCTGTCTTAATCCAACACCGGCCTACGAAGCACCACCGCGCCCAATACCCGCGACCAATAACAAAGGTGAAGCCAATGAAGCTCTCCCAGCGAAGCATCTCCCTCTCCCTGCTCTGCGCCTGCCTCAGCGCCATTCCCGCCGCCCAGGCCGCCACCATCGAAGGTCGGGTACTGGACTTGAATGGCAACCCTCTGCCCAATATCCAGGTGATCTTCAGCCGCGGTGCTGGTGCACCCGGCGCGGACGTGGTCACCGTCTTCAGTGGCGACGACGGCGCATTCCGCTTTCCCGATGATTATCCCGACACCATGGATGCCAGCATCCAGATTGCCACCAGGGGCTTGGGCTACCAGCAATTGCAGCGCTTTGTCGACAGCGATGGCAACGGTCTCAAGCTGACTTTCGTGCTCCAGCCCATCCGCAACCAGGCGGATGTGGCACCTGCTTCCGCCTGGCTGGCTCGGATCAGCGACCGCCGGGAGCAGGCCGCATTCATCATGAATTGCATCGACTGCCACCAGGTCCCGGCATCCGAGGTCAGGCACTATGCCGCGTCCATTCATGACCTGCATGCCCCTGACCCGTTGCTGGCACGCCGTCAAAGCTGGGATGCCATGGTCAAGTACATGAACTTCCTGTCGGCCTGGGATTTCAGCCGTGGCCGTCGTGCCGAGGGCGAGGAAATCGATCCTGATGCTGTGTACTCGGTCAGGAACGGTGATGCGGTGGTGGAAACGATGACCACACTTTTCGATGATCGCATGGATCACATCGAAGGCTATGACTGGGGCGCCCCCCTTATTGCCACGCCTGCCACGGCAATCTGGGAGTATGAGGTGCCGGAACCCAACAATATCCGCGAAGCGGTGATGCTGGGAAATCCCGCCCGCCTATTGGCGGCGGACGTCAACGCCAACCGCATTGTCGCCATAGATGTGGCCAGCGGCCAACAGCAGAACCTGGAAATTCCCACCGACTACATCATCGGGCCTCATTCCCTGCATCGCGGCAGTGATGGCATGCTCTGGGTCACTCCCCTGTTCAACAACACCGTTGCCCGCTTCAATCCCAGCACCGATGACTGGCAAACCTGGCGCCTCAGTACAGCCGATGGCGGCGGCGTCGGCATCCACGATCTCAGTTTCGGGGATCAACACGAACTGCTCACCGACGCCAAGGGCCGGGTCTGGTTCTCCGACATCGGCAATCGAGCAGTGGGCTACTTCGATCCAGAGGACGGCGCCACCAGCATCTGGAATACCCCAGTGGTGGAAAGCAGGGCCCGCGACACAGCACTCTATGGCAGCGCCGCCGTCTATGGTCTGGTCATGACCAGCGATCGCGGGGAAGTCTGGTACAGCCAACTGGGCAACGGCGTCTTCGGTGGCTTCGACATCGAAACAGAACAATTCATCGGCCCCTTCGTGCTGCCCGATGCCAATGCCGGTCCGCGCCGCATCACCATCAGTGACGATGGCATCATGTACCTGGCGCTCTATGGCACTGGTC
>JBJHAY010000072.1:0-12124 GCA_050485205.1 Gammaproteobacteria bacterium | reverse complement strand
GCCCTACACCTCACGGGTCGTTGACTCGCTGTTCGTGGGGGAGAGCGACAATATCGGCAATCCCACCACGCCGGAGGAAATCGCCTACGGCCGCAGTCTGCCGAAGCCGGAGGCCCCGGATTTCCCGATTCGCGGCTACGAGTACTATGACTTCCACCATGAAGTGGAAAACAATACTTTCGTGAACTACGAGGCCAATGACCTTCGCGATGCGGGAGCGCTGTCCTACCTGCTCTTCACCAGCTTCGGCATGAGCACCGAGAACTGGGTCAAGGGCCTCACCTTCGAGAACGCCAAGCCGGTCAGCTTCCCGCCGATCCAGGCCCGCTGGGCGGAGGATTATGGCCGCAGCGCAGCCTACAAGAGCGCGGCTTTCAAGGACCTGGATGGCTCGGTCACCGGCAAGCCCGGCTCCACCATCGTCATCGACAATGGCATCGCCTCCAGCGAGGATGTGTGCGAAATCAAGGCCAGCTGGAACGCTGCCATCTGCACGGGTGACATGGGCCGCCTGAACATCGCGGGTAATTTCAGCGGCTTTCAGACCGGCCCCATCACCAACCCGATCATCCTCCAGCGTAACGGTCGGCGGATGGAATACGTCGGGGGCACCACCATTGGCGCCGGCGCCGAACTCCGGGTCGAGACAGCCAGGGAGTCGCTGTCCCTTTCCCTGGCGCAAATGGACCCGGGTTCCTATGTGATTTTCGAATTTCCAGAATTCACCACCGCCAACCGGGGTGTGCAGCAAAGCAGCCTGGAGGCGCTGAAGAGCGCCAACACCACTTCGTACTTCAAGGATGAAGAGTCCCTGTGGGTCAAGCTTGTGGTATCTGAAGCTGGAGAAGCCATCCCCGACGGCCCCGGTGGTCCGGGCGCGGGCGGTCCGGGTGGTGGAACCGGCATCGAGGTCAGCAGGTAAGTTCAGCCCCCCTGAATGCGTGCGAGCCCCCGGCACAAGCCGGGGGCTCTGCCTGGGCTACAGCGGGAAATTGCCGTCGTAAGGCGGCCAATTTGGAACCGGCTGAGTAGGTGGCGCATAGAACATGGCACCATGGACATGGCGAATCAGGCCGTCCTCGATGCTGATGGTGTGGGTGAAATGATTGCGCCAGCGCTCGTTGCCGGGCTGGCGCAGAAACACCACGGACATCATGACGATCTGCTGTTCAAGATCCACCACCTGCACCCGTCTGGCCGTAATCTGCGCCAGTCCGAAATCGCCGGCAGTGCGGCAGTCGCCCCTGCCGTTGAATCCGATCTGGCCAGGAGCCAACTCACCACCGAAGGTCGGGAAGCCGTTTTCGCGCCGTGAACAACCGGGATGACCCTTGATCACCTTGCTGTTCTTGGCAATGATGCCGTCGAAATAGCTGTTGGCGACGGCAATCAGGTCCTCGCGACTGTAGCGGCGATCCAGCGGCACATAGCCTTCATTGGGCGGGTTGGCGAGCAGGTCATCCACATCGAAGAACACACCTCCCGGCTCACCGGTAATGCCGACGTCGCTCTCCCGGCCAATATGCCATTCCGCCTCGGTAATCTTCCGGTTTTCCACTTTCAGTCGCAGGGCCACCACCGCAGGTTCGCCACTTTCATCCAGCAGGCCGAAATAGCCCGCCGTTTTCCCCTCGGGATCGTAGTAACGGCGCTGCAGTTCGCCCAGTCCGGTCACGGTGGACCAGAGGCCCTCGTCATTGGGCGTGACAACGGAGTTCTCCGTCTGCCGGAAACCGTAACTCAGCGGCGCCCGGGAGGCATCGTTGGCGACCAGGGCGTTCAAGTAGTCGTCGAGAAAGCCTGCCAGGCAGGCACGGTCGCAGTCCTGGGCCAGGGCGGGAAAGGAAATGGTACAGGCGAGTATCGGCACAAGCAGGCGGCGCATCAGCATGGGATTCCCCTTTTCTTATTGTGTAAGCGCCTGATTTTCTACTTGTAGGGATCAAGATTCAAGTTTTTGAGCGGATGAGTGCCAGGAGCCTATCGGACTTGGGCGTTAAGTCCAACAGGCTCCCAGGTGCTTCAGGGTTGAGCCCGCCGTATGATTTCCCGCGGCACATCCTGATCATCATCCGATATATTAAAGCGGAAGACGTACTGCACCCCCGGTGTCGCCACAGCCACACCATCCTGATAGCGTGGATTGAACCTGAACCTCTCGATGGCCCTGCTGGCGGCTGCGTGGAAATCCTCCCGGTAGTCCACCAGGCAACCATCGTCGAAAGTCGGGCTGTCAACCGGGCCATCGAAACAACTGTCCTCAATCATCACATCGCTTACGTAACCCTCTGCTGTCACGGTAAATGCAACCTGCACCCAGCCTGATATCTCGTCTTCCAGCGCTACTCTAGGATACTGGGGCTGAATGGTCACGATTGGCAGGTATTCCTGTCTGGCTCCTTCTGGCTGGGCAAACACCAGCAGAGAAGCGTTCAATAATCCGGCACCGAACAAGAGGCCATAGCCGGTTTTTCTCAAAGCCTTGCAGGATATTGTTTTAGTATGTTGCAGCATTGTGATTCTCCTTCTTAGTTGGGAGTGGGCCATCCCCAGCAGGGAAAACCTTGGCACCATGTTGGAGGAAGCTACGAAAGCCTTTTCCGAGGTGTAGCTGGCCACATCCAGCAAGCAGTGGCCGTAAGTCTTTGCATTCAACTGACCCTGCCCTACCAGCACTTCGTCACAGGCAAACTCCTGGAGCTGGTCGAATTCGTGGTGCCAGGCATGGGCAGCCGGATTCCAGAAACACAACAATTTCACCGCTTCCATGAACAAGACCCAGGACAGATCACCATTGCGCAGATGCTGGAGCTCATGACGGATGGCGATGCGCAGATTGGCGGGAGACTCCAGCAGTCGATAAGGCAGGACGAGGCAGGGGAAACCCAGGGCGCAGGTGGAAAAAGGCGTCATGACCCGCTCTGATACCAGGACTTGCACACCATGAATATTGCGCAGGGGAATTCCCTGGGCAACTACTTGCCTCAATCTCAACCATTGATTGCTCACCTGTGTTGCCTGAATCAGCATACCCAGTGCCAGAGCCCCCAGCAGAAACCAGGCAAGGGAGAGCTGCCGCCCACCCAGTTCAAGTCTCTGGCTGAGCCCGGCATCAATATTCGTGGCGACTGACATTTCTCCCGCGTAAGTGACCACAGTAGGCATGAGGGTGGACACCATGCCAGGCAACATGGCACTGCTCAGCCCAATGGCAGGCACACCGACAAGGAGAGCCAGAAAGCAGAACCGTGCCAGCTTCAGTTGATCCTGGCAGCTGCTTTCAAATTGCAGCAGCCGGGCCGCCAGGCGGGTTGCAAGCCATAGCAGGTAGGCCGCGGCAAGCAAGAGATTGAATTGCAGATACAGACTGAACAGGTCAAGAATCATGGCTTTACCCTCTCTCTTCCAATAGTTTCCGCAGTTCCGCGATTTCAGCGGGGCTTAGTGTTGTGTCATCCAGCAGGCGCGCCACCAAGGCGGCGGGAGATTTATCGAAGAGCTTGCCCACCACATGCCCCAAAGTGCGTGACTCGTATGTTTCCCTGTTGATGCGGGGAATGTAGATATGAGCCTTGCCGTCCTTGCGACTCTCCACAAAACCTTTTTTTTCAAGGATGCGAATGATGGTGGAAGCCGTGGTGTAGGCCATGTTCCGATTGGAAGGCAGTTGTTCCAGAACAGCGTGGACACTGCCCTCCCCCAGTTCCCAGAGGATCAACATGAGTTCCAGTTCAGCATCGGTCAAAAGGCTGTGGGGGGACTTGGGGGGCAAGGGAAGCTCCTTATATGGTCTGGTTCATTTTGATCTGCAATTCTCGGCAGGTTCTCACCGTGAACTGCTTTGGCGTGCAGCTTTCAACTATAAACTTAGTTGGTTGGATCAATATTGCGCCTGTCTGGAAAGGCTGTCAACTAAAAATTTAGTTGAATGGCAAAAAAGCTTGCCCCGATCATGCTATCCAGTGGCCGGAAAATCATGCTACTGTTCCCTCCCTGAAAAAATCATCAAGACAATGTCGTGTTCGGAGGATCTGTTTCCATGGGAATTCGTAGCCGCTCGTTGCTTCTTTCTTCACTCGTTTCAGTCTGTTACACCCTTGGTATTTGCGCCGCCGCCACAGCACAGGAGCATGATCACACCGATGGCCAGCAGGCTTCCACGGTAGCCGCGGTACAGGGCGGCCTGTGGTCTGATGCATCCACCTGGTCCAGCGGGGCGGTGCCGGGGAATGGTGACGTGGTCACCATCGGCGAGGGCATGGACATTGTCCTCGACGTCAATACGTCGGCGCTGCACGGGATCAATCTCAATGGCAAGCTCAGTTTTGCCGATAACAGGGATCTCGAACTCACCACCGAGTGGATTCTGCTGCGTGGCGAGTTGCAGATTGGCACTGAGGAAAATCCCCATACCCGCAATGCAACGATTACCCTGACCGACAATGTCCCCGGTGAAAACATCAATGGCATGGGTGACCGCGGCATCCTGCTCATGGGTGGCACCTTGAACCTGCACGGCGACAGGGAAAACGCCTGGACCAAGTTGGCAGCCACCGCCGAGGCCGGCAGCACCAGGATCGACGTGATTGATGCCAGCGGCTGGCGGGTCGGCGACGAGATCGTCCTTGCCTCCACGGATTTCAATCCGCGCCAGGCCGAGAGACTCCAGATCCGGGCCATCAGGGGTAACAGGATTACCCTGGATCAGCCCCTCGCGTACATGCATTTCGGTGAAATCACCTATGGCGTCGATCAGCGCGGCGAAGTCGGCATGCTGACGCGCAATGTCAAGGTGCAAGCCTCCGCCGACGCCGAAGAGTCCTACTTCGGCGGTCACATCATGGCGATGGCCGGCAGCAACATGAAGGTGTCCGGTATTACCTTGACCCGCATGGGCCAGCATCTGGAACTGGCCCGCTACCCGATCCACTGGCATCTCAATGGCGACGTGACCGGGCAATACATCCGGAACTCCGCGATTTTCGACACCTACAACCGCTGCGTGACCATCCATGGCACGGACAATCTGGTGGTGGAAAACAACGTTACCTACAACACCGTGGGACATTGCTTCTTCATGGAGGACGGCATCGAGACCGGCAACCAGGTCATTGGCAACCTGGGCATCCAGACCAAGAGTCACCCTACCCTGGCTTGTGATCCGACCAACCTTGCCCCGGGCCGGCCGTCCTCGGATGGACAGCGCTCCGAGCATGTCCTGCTGCCCTCGGACAACACCGTGTCCACCTTCTGGATTACCAACCCGGACAACATTTACAGGAACAATGTGGCTGCCGGCTCCGATGCGATCGGATACTGGTTTGCCTTGCCGGTGCATCCGATCGGCGCCTTTGAAGGTACGGAAATCAGTGCCAATACCTGGCCGCGGCGCACCCGGGTGCGGGAGTTCAGTGGCAATACCGCCCATTCGAATTTTGACGGCTTCATGTTCGACCGTGGTCCCAATCCCGACAACACTTTCAGTGTTGCCGGCAGCAATTACCACGTTGCCTATGCCGATCCGGCTGATACGGACAGCGAGATGCTGGTGTCGCACTTCGAGGATTTCACCGCCTACAAGAACCGCAATGGGGCCGTGTGGGGCCGCGGCGAGTTGCACCTGTTCACCAACCTGAGAGTGGCCGACAATGCCATCGGCTTTACCCACGCGGCTGCCGCGGTGGGGCGTGCCGAATATACCTCTAAGGTCATCGACTCGCTGTTCGTGGGTGAATCCGACAACATCGGCAACCCCCACACCGCGGTGGAAATTGCCTACGGCCGCAGCATGCCGAACGACATCCCGGACTTCCCCATTCGTGGCTACGAGTACTACGACATGAGGCATGATGTGGTGGATACCACCTTCGTGAATTTCGAGCCCAACGACATGCGCGATGCAGGCGCGCTCTCCTACCTGATGTATACCAGCTTCGGGATGAGCACCAGGAACGCCATCGAAGGCGCGACATTCGTCAACGCCAAGCGTGTGAGTTTCCCCCCCTATGTACGCAAATGGGGCTCCGATCTGGGAAGAGGCAATGCCTGGAGAGGCGCGGCGATCCATGACCGCGATGGCTCGGTCGGCGGCGTTCCCAATTCCTATATCGTCCTCGACAACGGCATTGCCTCTGATGAGGAAGCCTGCGAGATCAATCCGGTATGGGGTGCTGCCGTGTGCCAGGGCGATTTCGGTCACTTCAGTCTCGGCGGCAACATGGGATTCGGCAATGAACCCATTCTCGAACCCATCATGCTCAGCCGCAACGGCAGGCGCTGGGAGTACACCGGGCAAACCACCATCCGCAGCGGCGCCGAAGTCAGGGTTGAGACTGGCAGGGAGTCCCTGTCCCTTTCCTTGAGTGAGATGGAGGAAGGTTCCTGGGTAATTTTTGAATTGCCTGGATTCTCCACCGCCGCCGCGGGCGCCGAACAAAACAACCTGGCCGCGCTGCGCAACGCCAGTGGCAACGCATACTATGCGGACAGGGAACGCGGTACATTGTGGGTCAAGGTTGCGGCTACCAATGCTGTAGGCACGGGTGGCCCTGGTGGTGGAAACAGCATCAGCGTCAGTAAGTGAGGTGAGCTGCCTGACAGCACAAGCCCCAGGCTGTCCGATAACAAACGCCGGTGTCGTAAGCATCCTCCATGAACCCAATGCATCCGAACGGGCGATATCCGGGTTCAAGCTGCAGGTGTCACGCCATTAAGGAAAAGTGTCAACCGCATTCGAAAGCTGGTCGAATTGTCATCCGATTATTACAGAGAAAAGGACCATGAACACCGATTCACCCTGGTCCGGCACCGTGATGCGGAAAAGGAGAAAGCCCTTGCCGACGCCTTTCTGGGTAAAACCTGGTGGGAACTGGGGGGCAAGCCGGAATCCGGTGACAGCCCGGAGGCAGAGCACCTCAGCCCCCAGCTGTCGCAACAGCCCTTCCACGACCTTATCGTGCACTATATAGCCAACGACAAGGCAGAAAAATATTTCAGCATCAACGTGCAACCCGTGTTTGACGAAGCGGGCACCTTTCTCGGCTACTGGGCATAACCCGGGACGTGACGGAGCAAAAGATCCAGGAGCGCCTGCTGCGGCTGGAGCGGGAAATCGGCCGGATACTGCTGAACGTGGATATAGTCACCGACGGCCTGCGCGAAACGATTCATGTCATCTGCCTGTCGGAAGGCTGGGATGCCGGGCAGTACTGGATTCTGGACGGTGAAACTCAGGTCATGCGTTATTTCTCCGGCTGGAATATCGACGTGGACGGCGTGCGGGAGATAATCCACGACGCCCATCGCTTCGAGTTCGGGAAGGGCAGCGGACTGGTTGGCGCGGTGTGGGAGAGCGGCGACACCTTGTGGATAGGGGATCTCGGCAAGGAAGAGCGCTTGCGCCGCAAGGATCTCACGGAAATTACCGGATGGCGTCAAGGACTGCTTTTCCCGGTAAGGCATGGCAGTGAAATCGTCGGTGTACTTAATTTTTATGCTGCCAGGATCCAGAAGCCGGATGAGAGAATATTGAATTTTTTCCATGTCGTTGGTGCGTTGATAGGCAACTATCAACATAGCCTGGATGTTCCACAGCACTGTGGACCTGGCTGCCATCGGTATCAGCCATGTGACGCCGGACGGTGTATTTCACCACGGCAATTCGCAGATCCGGAACTGTCTGGCCAGATCAAGGAAGCTCTTATGGAAACTGGCCTGCCACCGCATCTACTCGAACTGGAAGTGACGGAAAGCATGGTCATGTACAGGGCGGAGGAGTCGATCCGGATACTGACCGAATTGAAAGGGCTGGGTGTCAGGATTTCCATCGACGATTTTGGAACCGGATACTCGACATTGTCGCAACTCAAGCAGTTCCCGATAGACTCTCTGAAGGTGGACCGGTCGTTTATCCGGGCATTACCTGAAGACCAAGAGGACCAGGTGCTTACCAAATCGATCATTGCCATGGCAAAAACACTTGGCCTGACCGTCATCGCGGAGGGTGTTGAAACGGAAGCGCAGCAACAATTCCTGAATGACCATGCCTGTGATGAACTGCAGGGATATTTTTTCAGCGAGGCGATTCCGGGAGACAAGGTGCCCGAACTGCTGAATCGACCAAAATAAAGTCGGCTACCATACTTCCTGATCACTGAGCGCATTGATTCTCATAGCCCACAGTGAACACCCCGGTGATACCTCTCGATTGATTGAGTGTTATCGTCGCTTGACCATCTGCCGCTTCCAAGGAAACTACTTCATAGTGGGGGCGCTCACTACTCGGCTGTGGCCACCTCGGGAGAAAGGGTATCTCACATACGCGTGGTTCCCTCAAACCTGCAGATTGATCCATTTCAACCGTCAGCAGTGATAACCCTTGTTCCTCATTGGTTAATGAGAGAACAAATTTTCTGGAGGAATCGACATAATCCGCGTGACCTATCGTCATGAAGCCTGTCCCCTGATACACAAGCACTCCCTCCTGAACTTGACGCACGCTCATCACATCCAGAAACCTTATCCTTGGCGGTGGGGCAGGAGAATTGCGGGGATACCACTCTCGGAATATGAAATACCGGCCGTCATCAGAGACATACAGGTCGTATCCCCTTGTCTGTGCCACGGTCTCCTCGGTCTTAAGATCAATGACGGATATCGCAAACCCACCATAGGAAAGTGTTCCAATAAAAACGCCCAGGTCCCCATGAACCAAGAGGCGATCCGCGGAAGCGGCCGTACTCTCAATTGGGAATACTGACGACTCCCCAGTGATGAGGTACCTTGATTCGATAAAAAACCTAGACTGCCCAATGCATTCAGCACAGGTCTCTACCCGTTCCAGGGAAATCTCCCACAATGTTGTGCCAGGCTCGTTCGGCCCCTGCGCTATGCAGGGGCTGGAGAGCAACGCTATCGACATGAATATGAAGTTCGGTTTCATAAATTTGCTAGTATAACAATATTGTTTGATAATTCCCGAGGCTCGGCACAGAATTCTGGGCACAACTCGTCGCACTTGAAAAGTTGTCAAGCTGCGAGTTCGTACAACCAGGGCAATAATCCTTAACCGCCTTTGTTCCGACTCCCACAATATACACGGAGTGATGAAGCTGGATGTCAGGATGTCCTTGCTTATACGCTACCGTACTAGTATTGACTTCCTGTCCTGCGCTTCCTTCAACATAGGACTTATTCCCTCGGAACACAATATTGCTAGTTTGCCCAGGAGCTGAACCAGGAACACTTGTGCAAGCCCACTCAATACCAACTATACCGTGACCAATTGAGTGTCCATGACCATTCTCATTCACTTCATTACGGAAGACAGTGCGGAGAGTCGTTCCGGTTGTTCCGCAGGAGGATGTCGTTATTGTGGCAGACATCGTAGGTGTTCCCGCACAACTTATCTCTGAAGGAGCATTGTATTGGGAGTGATGATAGACACCAAGATTCTTAAAGCGGTACGATCTGCTACCGTTGTAGATGCCTCCGTTTACCTGCCACGAAGCTTCAATGGTCGCAAATTCCTGCTGGGGAAGGCTAGCCCGATTAAATGTATATGTGTGAGTTCCATTACTCTTTGTCCCACTCGCAATAACATGGGAACCCGTAGGCCCGTTGGCCCAAACGGTCAACGTGCCGGAAATCGTCCAAGGATAACTGACGCTCACCTGAATAGTGTCATTTGGGATGCTTGCGCTTATCACCTGAACGGTAGCGGGGTTCTGAATGTTGTAGCTTATCCAACAGTCCGACATTGTATGGGGAAGGTCTTCCCAGTAGCCAGTGGTGTTCCCCCACACGGAACGATTGCCATTAAGAGGATGCACATATACGTGCTGCAAGCTACCACCGCTTCCTCCGGTGACCGTCGAAGTGAGAACGCCATAAGGTGATGCAAGCTCTGACCGGGCTACGACTCGATGGGCTGGTGTGCTGACGTCATACGACGACCACGTGTGAGTAACAAAAATGGTCGTATACCCAACGCCTGGATTTCCCACACTGCAGATGTTGTATACTGCGAACACCTGGCTTGAACTGGCAAGAGTAAGAAGCGCAATGATCAATCGCAGTTTGTAGGTTATGTGGTTTGTAATTGTTTTCATTATTCTCCCTCCACAACATGCACTCTGCTTTCACCAGCAACGATGGGAACCATCGTGGGAATATCCTCTCGAAGAGTGAGGTCCTTTGGTGAAAAGTCTTGGAACGACTCAAACACACTGACGCACTTGTCATCCAAAATACGCTCTGCGTACTGCGGCACGAGCTCTGCGATTCCCGCCAGATTCAGCACTGAATAGGACATCCTTCCGTCTTGCTCATGCAGCGATCGCACCTCATCAATTGTGAGCCTCGTCTTTGGCGACAGCTGTTCATAAATCTCTGTAGAGGTCTGTAATCGTAGATTCACTTTGGCGACGTAACGCATCATACTCACACGTCGCTTCTACGATAGTCGAAACTCTGTTGAGATACCGTTCGCAGAGCTCTCCGAGGTCAGCCATGTCCCTCAAGATAAATTGAGCATCATTCGGTGAAGGGATTGAATGCAGTTTCCACCAGTCACCAGGTGCGATCAGGTGGTAGTACTCTTTCTCCTGCAACACCTCACGAAATGCCAACTCCAACTTCACTCCCTCGGGAATGACCTCGAGTCCATCTACAGTGCTACTGATAGCGTTTTCAAATACGACTAGCGAAAGAAATTCCCGCGCATATGGCGTGTACATCGGAGCTTCGAAGCCAGCAGGCTGCGCTGTGACGTTCGCCATTCCGCTTATTGCCCATACCATAGGAATTAAGTACCACCGCATGCTTCTTTTTATTGATATTGTCATGACTTTATCTCCTTATCCACCCGCCTTCCCCCTTTTGGCAGCCTGTATCCACAAGCCACTTGGCAAAGTTTCATGTAATTGATCCCGAGGTTGAAATAATTCTTGTTTATTGAAAATTAAGGACACACACGCTTATTACTCAAGCGTCCCACCAGATTATTGCCATATTAAAATTGCACAATTACAGAACGTTGTACGAATGAAACAACAAAACTTACCATTTTTAATGAAACTACTTTTAGGTGGGGACGCAGTGAATGTCCTTAATACACAAGTACTTGTAATATTTTTTTACCAATTAATAGTACAACACCTGTTAATGACTTTACCCTTCTACTGAAATTAAACCAATGACAGATTGCGCCAATTTGTGACCGAATGCGCCAAAATCTTCCGTCATGAATTGTCAGAAAATCATTCGAAGCTTTGAGAAAACCAGCGATTACGTGCCCTGAAGAGACTTCTGACATCCGAGAACCCCAGTCGGTCCGCAATATGGGCCAATTTATACCCGCTCTCCATGCACATACGTTGATATCGGCGCTTCCGCTCTTCATCCAGCAAATGTCTGAAAGTGGTGCCATATGCCTGAAGCTTGCGGTCCATTGATCGTTCGCTCATATGCACTAACTTTGCAAGATCTGCCGCCTTGAGACCAGAAAGATCAATCACCTCCAATATCAACTCAATCCGTTTGACGAGCGTTGCATTGATACTTTCCGTGGCATCCAGTTGGATCAAGACGTTGCGAAGTTCCTCCATCGCACCACGATCATGATGATAGTTTTTTAACCACTGCTGTATATGATCCGGCAAGCCCATCTCGTTATCCCTCTTACGATGTGCTATTTCCCAAGTAAGCTTAAAAGCTAATGGATGCGAGTCGTCCCACAAATAGGGACGGGAATGCATCCCGCAGTGGTGTATAGGAGGTTAGCCTTCAAATACGCATCAATATCCATTTCGGACACTCTGGGGCGATCGTACAAGGTTTCGATGGATAGAGAATAAAAACGGGTATTCCATAGGCGTCGAGTCTGCAATATTGGCTCGTTGCCAGACCTTCTCTTTCATCAAGGACCTCTGAAGCCCTGGATTGGGCCTGCGTTGGCCTGAAGGTAGGCACAGGAAAATGTTGCCACTTTTGACAAGATTAACACCATGAGCTTCCCGGATCACTGTTGCCTGTGGCGAGCATGGTATAGAGAAAGCGTTTTCTTCACAAGACAGCAAACAAGGGGGACAAATGTGCTGTGCTTATTGCCGGGATAGTCGCAGAC